>CAZBNF010000001.1:0-68801 GCA_964493115.1 uncultured Planctomycetia bacterium
TCTCTTTAAAAACTATCTTTGCGTATCTCCTTGCCTTCTTAAGCTCTTTTGAGCCGTACGCCACCTCTAACCTATCCCATTCTGACTCCAGCCATTCAGGGTCATAAAGAGGCAGCATCTTATAAGACTTAGCCAGCATATTTTCGTACTTACCGTCCTTTGGTGTATCATATAAAACATCTATAAGGTTTAGGCTTCGTAATTCCCCCATGCCTTTGCTAATAACCCACTTACTTACATTAAAGCGTTCTGAAAGGACATCTCTGCTTGAAAACCACCAAGGATTATTGCTGCTTATGCCTACATATGCTAAATTGATAAGATAACAGAATTTTGCCCTCATCGAAAGCTTATTATTCCATCCATACCCCCAGAAATCATCTGGTATCTGAAAATACCACTCTTTTGGTACCACGTAAGGGCTTGCTGGGTCTTCATAGCTTAATAGCGTGACAATAGCATCTTTCGCAAATTCGGGTTCGAATCTTATAAGATTATATGTTTCTTCAAGCTCTCTTAGGCTTTTGGCAATCTGCCTTCTGTAGTCTGTTTTTGTCATTTTATCGCTTAGTCCTAATTGGACAGCTGCCTTGTCGTAGTCTAATGTTAGTTTGCCTTCGGAATTTCCGTCAAAATCTTTTAGCAACAAAAGATACAGGTCGAAAGCCCTTTCTGCGTGCTTAGTAAGCATGCGGCCAGCCAATTTTGGATTTTCTAAGAATTCCCAGGATACAGGAACCCCACTTTGCTGAATCGGAATAGCATCTGTTGCCTTGTCATCTGTCTTGATGGTCTTGAAATATTCCAGGATCTCTTTTGCCAAATCTTTTGATTTTACCAAGAGATTAACTTCCGCGTTTTTGTTAAACGCGCTTTCGCTCCAGTTTGAGCTGCCCATTATAATTATTTCGTTATCTATTACAAGAGCTTTGGCATGTGTATATGTCGTAAGGTCGTCATAGCGCACATCTATGCCTGCTTCTTTAAGCACCTTGAAGCACCAAGCATTCTTCCCTTCTGGCACCCACTCGTCAATGTTGCGCTTTCCTACAAAGTCTATATTCTGGTCCAAAATAACCTTTACAACTACGCCTCGCTTGTGCGCTTGTATAAGCTCGTTTACAAGATTATATACATGCGAAGCTTTGTCGTACGAATAAAGGCTTACCTGATACATAACCATATAAATCGACTCTTTTGCTCCTTGGATAGCCTTTTCCACCGCGGGATAATAATCTCTTCCATTTACAGCTGTTACGTCTCCTGTAGAAGCTGTAGCAAAAGATGTAGCCAACAAAAAAATAGCCAGCAAAAATAATGCTGGCATGAATTTCTTTGTTCTTGTTAATTTAAGCATGATTTATTATACCTTTAAAAACAAAGGCAAGACGCTTTCGTGCTTGGGGCACAGTTATCCCCCGTATAACAGTTGATTCCAAAACAGGAAAAGCTATGTTCCTGTATAAAGAGCTATATCTGTAACTTATCTTTCTCTATCTTTAAAAGTTTCTGCAAATAATCCACTATCTGCTTAAAAGTATTAAGCCTATTGGTGTCAGTAACCGGTATTTCAAGGCCTATGGCATCTTCTAAATCTACGGCGATTTCAACGCTTTTTAACGAATCTATGCCCAGATCCTTTATAAGATGGGTATTATCCTGTATATGCTCTTTGGGTATCTTTAAGTGCTCGGAAAGCAACCTTCGGACCAGGCCGGATATGTTTTCCTATATTATGTCTTTCTTGTTTTCTTCCATTTATGCCTTTTGAAATTCCAGATAAAAAACCGTTCCACTACCTACTTTGCTTTCTACCTTTATGCTGCCGTTATTCCGTTGAACAAGTTCCTTGACAACAGCCAAGCCATAACCACTGCCTTTAGCTCCGCCTTTTGTAGTATAAAATGGCTTGAAAACCTTATCAAGATTATCTTTAGGTATGCCGCAGCCCGTGTCTTTTATCTCAACCCTTATTGCTTTGACATCCTCTTTTGCGATAACCGTAATTGTACCGTTTTCTCCTATGGCCTCAATAGCATTTCTTATGAGATTGAAAAATATCTGCTGCAGCTGATGCTCGTCTGCTATTATCTTTGATAATTCCTTTGCTATTGACTTCGTAACTGTTATTTTTGTCTCTTCAAGTTTATGCCTAAGCAGGGCGAGAGATTCATCTAAAACCTTCTCAATATCAACAGGCTTTGAAGCAACTATGTTTGAGGGCTTCGCAAACCCGGAAAGCTTGCTTGTTATATCCGTTACTTTTTTTATCTCTTCCATGGTATTTGACATTATCTGTTCTGCCTTATCGGAACCGGCCTTTGAAGATTTTTCATCTTTATCATTAAGATACATCTGCATTTGCATGCTTATCCTGCTTAGCGGGCCGCAGATTTCATGGTTTATAGCAGAGGTAATAGTGCCTATCGTAGCTAGCTTTTCATTCTGAGCAGCCTGCATGAAAAGCCTGGCATTGCTTATAGCTATGGACAAGGCTTTGGTCAGGGTTGTCAATATGTCAATGTCTTCTGCGCTGTACTCCTGGTCTGATTTTTTAGGGCCTAAGCTTAATATACCTACAAGCTCACTATGGATAATTAAAGGTATGCATAAATGAGAGCATATTTTATCCATATCTTTTTTAACAGCATCAGAGGCCTGAAGTACCTTATCATAGCTTTGATACAGTAACGGTATGCTATTAGACCGTAATGATTTCATAAGCTCACTTTCAGTATCAAGATATATTCCCTTATCCTCTATGCCGATGGAATCATATATTTCATAACCTATTTCCTCCCTGCTTAACAATAGTATCGCACAATTAGCAAGATATAGATTGTTAACCAGCGTCTCCGCTGTAACTTTACAAAGCCTGTCAAGATTTAGAATGGTCAATACCTCATCCGCGAAATCCCTTAGAATCTTTCCGGGGCTGTATTTTTTCTGAAAGAGGTACCTGTTTGTTATATTCACAAGGAAATTCTTAAAAGGATCATGCAGTAATATAATAAGAAAAATGCTTATTGCAATGGATGAATAGAGATTTACTCGTCCGGCAGGCAGCAGGAAAAACGAAACAAAACTTACAACCCCGGCAAAAACACCAAACATCAGGCCGAACAAACCGGCAAATACCAGTGTCTTTTTGATTATAACTTCTATATTAAGGAGCTTATGGCGTATTATCGCATATGCCACTAATACCACGTATCCGACTATCAAGATATTCGGATATGGTGGAAATTTTATGTTATACCACATAGGCCAATTAGATGCTCCTCCTATAAATCCAAAAACAGCTGCTACCAAACAATACTTGATCTGCTCATGCTTCAAACCGCTGCTATCTTTTAATCCTAACACAAAATACCTAAAACCATATAATGCCTGGGCAAACCAAAAAACTAAATACACACTAAAAAGCGTGCTCGGGACAGGCCACAATCCAAAATTATATTTCGTTATAAAGTTTTCATAAAAAAAGCCTGAAAAATTACAATAACCGAAAACAATACTAATCACATATATGATAGCCAACGGTTTCTTTTTTTCTGATATTTTATCAGTAAAAACAAAAACAAAATGTAGAAAAGCGGCATTTATCAATATAAATCCTAAAACCAGAACTTTAAACCAAAATATTTTGCTCGCCAAATCAGCAGTTACTTGCCACAAGAAATAACCTACACTATAAAGCGTTATAGATAAATTAACATTTAAATATGCTTTGCTTGTGGATGTATTAGGGTTTTTTAGGTACCCATATAAGCCAAGCACAAGGCTGGTTGCTGCATTTAATAAACCGGTAAAAGCTAAAAAAGTCATTGTTTTATTTCTTGGTTATATTGAAAAATAAAATTATATTGGATTTATCTCTTTCAATTTTTAAATCAAAGCTCTCTGCTATGCTGTTATGTACTATATCCAGTATATTCTTTTCGTTTCTTGGATAAAATGTCCAATTAGCCCACCAATCAATGGGAATGGGGTCATATTGTGTCATATCTTTGTGGGCCAAAACTAAGGAACCCCATGGTTGCAGGATACTAAACCAAAAGGAAATTAGCCGTTTAAGTATTTTGTCAGGAATATAATCCGCCAATCCTATGCTATAGATAAGTGAATAATTACCTAAAATCTTTTTGTATTCCTGGTCATTTTTTATATAATCTAATACATTATGATTCAAATAATTGAATTTTAAATCTTTGGATTCGTAAGAAGCCAGGGCATTTCTGGAAAAATCCAAAGCCTCCTGATCATGATCTACCAATGTAAAAATCATTTCTTTTTTTGGTACAGAACCTGTGCACAATACATCTACTATTTCCCTGCAAGATCCACAAGCAATGTTTAATATCTTTATAGCACCGGGTTGTCCGCTAATCAAATGCTTATTAAGTATGTCCTTCATCTTGTCTTTTCTGTTTCTCACAGCAACAGCATACTTATTATTTAGAAAATACGTGTCCGAGCAATATCCAATACCTTCCGAAATTGCTTTATTGTCATATATGAATTCTATGGTTAAGTAGTCTCCTGGATATCCACGCGGCTTTTCAAAAGCTCGCTTAAGAATTTTACCTTTATACCCCCATGGCCCTAAAAGTGTCCTGAAACACTCTTTCAATTTTTTAGCAAGCGGTTTACTATTAAGCAGATTTTCAATTTCATGACCCTTTTTTACAATATCATCATTTAAATTTTCAGATTTCTTGCACGCATGGTCTAATAAGATATTATTATCTCGAATACTGCATGCAAGGGAATCCAATTGTGACATAAACTTCTTACAATAAACAACAAAAAAATCTATCACTCTTTGTTTTGTTTCAAAAACTGGTATGTTGCCAACTACGCGCTCTATTGCCTTACGTATATATATCTCACGTAAAAGATCTCGTTCTTTTTCTTTTAACCGTATAAAACAGGCACCATACCTGAACTTGCCTTTCTGCACAAGCTGCTTGTTCCAGATAACCTTAAACTCTGTTTTTATTGACTCTTTTGGTGATAACTCTATTTCTGCGGTTACTTTTGACAGCGATAGAGGTTTTTCAAAAACCAGACCAAGGCCTGTCTGGCTAATATCCACAACCTCGCCAAGAATATTAGAATCAATTTTTATAGGAAAAGACGCGTTGACTCTTGGATATGCCCGATTCTCCATTACTTAACCTTTTTTACTAAATCATGCTTAAAACATATTGACCAGAGCATCTTATTAAGGCGCTCTGCGTTTTCCTTGTTCTTTTCTTCGTCATATTTGAACATATCTTCACCCTCAACCCAGATACCAGTGCTTTGAATAGTGCCTTTTAAACCGTGGGAATTTATATCCTGTTGTGTGCCGTGTACGATTATCGCCTTGGGGGCATATTTCGATTTCATAATATCAGCTAGCAGGCCGGCTGTTGGTTCAGATTTTCTGCCATGAGGTTCATCCATAGGCACATCTGTAGCGCATATTACTATATCGGGCCTGAATGCTGATAATGCTGACAGCACTTCCTTTTGACAATATACAGATATATACTCGTATTCGCCGTAAGGCTCTATAAGCGGGGGTGGGTATTCATTTTCACCATCCTGAATCGGCAAAAGATACGGCATCCAGAACTCTCTTTCCACAAAAAGTATCTTTGCCACAGGGATAACATCATCGCGTTTTTTGATTTCATCAAGTGTAACAGGAATAACTGTTGTATCTTTATCTTTCTGAGCCTTTAATACCTCATCAAGCCTTTCTTTTATTTCATTTAATACAGGGGGCTTTGGGAAAAAGCCGTCAACTCCAAGCTTTGCCACCACATCTTTCACCTGGGAATCATAGCTTGTTATCACTAATACTTTTGTTGAGGCGTATTTCTCGCGTATTATTTTTAGTATTTGCGTACCTTTTATGCCGGGAAGCTGCATATCAAGCAGAACCGCATCAGGCCTTTGCGTTTCAAGTATTTTCAAGGCCTCTTCACCTGTTAAGGCAACGTATAATTCATAATCAGAGGCCTTTAAAAAGTAACTTTCAAACAGGTTTACCAGGCTTTGATCATCTTCTACCATGAGAACTTTCATATTAGGCATACCATCCTCCTCTTAAAGCTTAGCTTTTTTTAGTTTAGTATTATTATAACAAATAGAAATACCTTATGGTAGGGGAAAGTGAGAGAAGCGGTGTTTTTTTAATATGATAGTTTTGCTGGGGGTATGAGATATGCGAACAGACTATATAATTACGCGGCTTTTTGTATTGCGCTGTTTCTATTTTTAAGGTTTCTAAGATTTGCAGGGTCAATTCTGTTGCTTCTTATATCAACAGCAGGCGTTGTGACCGTGGTTTCTTGTGGAGTCATTAATGTATCGGATGTAATGCTTCTTTGGGCATTAGCAGATGATAATAATCTCATAACAGCTTTTTCAAGGATCAGGCTTGAGCGATGTTTTTGCTGCAGCCTCTGCAAAACAGGAAGTGCCCTTATATCTTCTATTTTACCTAATACTTCGGCAAGGCCTTCCATTTGACTTATACTATTAGTTTTTTCTATCGTATTTAGCAAAACAGGCACTATTTCTTTGCCTTTTTGTGTTAATACCTCTATGGCTTGTTCTCTTTTTTCTAAGGCAAGATGTTCTTCATTATAAGAACCAGCGCTTGAAGATTTCACCTGCATTTCAGCAGTTTTTGAAAGACTATTAACCCCAACTTCGGAAGCGGGTTTTTGATGCACTATAATATCTATTAAAACTTTGGCCAACACTTTTGGTAAATCATCAATCTCATTAACTAAAATAAATGGTTTATAAACATCTTTTACGTATTCCATAGCATATCCAATACCTATGCCAATTACTTCTATGTGTTTTCTATGGGCTTCAGCTAAATATTTAGTTACACTCTCTCTCCCATTGCCCTGCCCATCTGTAATTACAATAGCTATCTTTGAATCTCCATCTTGACTTTCTAATTCCTTGATTGCCAACTCTACAGCCTCTGCATCGTTAGTGCCTTGTCCGCGTGCCATATAACTTAGCACTTCACTAATCAGGCTATCCTTGTTTTCATACCGGAATTTCTTGCCAAACTCTTTATGAATCCAAGCTCTTTCGCTAAAACCTATTACGCTAAAATCAATATCCAGCCGCGATAGTACTTCTTGCAATAATACCAGGCTATGCATAGCGTTTATTACCTTATCAGAAGATCCCATTGAACCGCTTTCATCTAAAACAAGTGCAAATTTGAAGCTGCGCTTAGTAGGCTTTACTCTTCTTAACCATATGTCCATATCTGCGGTTTGTTCCATTTGCATGGCTTTTCTCAAATTTAGTTTTGGCCCGGTAGAATAATCACCTTTATATTTAGGCTTAATGTCTTTATGTAATTCATTATCCAAAACACCGAATAACTGTTCAATCAAGCGGGTCATAGGAAGATAGTACTCATCATAACGTGTTAATTTTCTTTTACTATCTTGGTCGAGCTTCTCTCTAAGCTCTATTTGCTCTAATGCTGAAAGAGATTTTTCGCTTTTAGAAGCTGGGATACTTCGATCCATTAAGCCCTGAGGCTGCCCTACTCCTTCAGAAATTTTAGATTTACTATCTTTTCGTTCCCGACTTTCTTCTTTAGTAAGTGCGTCTGATGCTGTTTTTTTCTCATCAGTCTTATCTGCGCTACCCTTTATTACTTGGTTTTTAGTATCTGCTCTGCCGGCATCTTTCTTTACCCTGCTGCTTCCCGCAGTTTTATCTTCGGAAACAGTTTTTTCCAATTCTTCGTCAATGGGAAATTTTCGCCCTAAAGCGTCTGCTGCTTCTTTAGATTTTTGTTCAACTTCTTGATTAGCTTTTTCCTGTTGTTGCTGAGAAGAAGCACCCTTACCACTAGTTCGACTATTATTTTGCTTAGCTATACTTTTAGAGTCCTCTACGAGCTCATTATACGCGGGCAATATGTTGTGCTTGATAATCCATGCTGCATTTTGTGCAGCGCTTATTTTTTCTTCTGCGCTAGGGCTGAGATTGATAACAATATGGTGGGTTTCCCCTTCGGATAAACTAATGATTTCTTTATGACCCCTTGCTGTTGTCAGTACAATTTTATTCTCATCGATGCGCTGTATAGCACTTATATCAGGCTGTCCCAAATATTGCCTTTGCCCTATATGAGGAAGGTCAATAGACATTGGTTTAAATACAGGAGAAGAAATTGTTATTCTATTTCCGCGTTCTTTTGTTACTGAAATAGTTCCCGGTAATGTTTCATAGGCCCTAATAGCGTCTTCCCTGGTTCTTTGCAGGACATCTAAAACGCGCTTATTCTTAATTGCAGGATGCTCTTTACCGTAAAACCAGTGGTGGATCAATCCTAATCCATATTGAATATGCGGTAAAACAGTTGAATCATGAAAGGGCTCTTTTTGATCTATGGGGAATGTTTCTTTGTATAGATCTCTAAAGTAAGAAGAAGCCCCCTTATATTTTGCCATAATCCAATTATTGACCCGTGGATCTTCTACAGCATTAAATAAAAATCTATTTGATTCTGATTCGTGGAATTCGGGGTCAACCCATGTAATGTCACGATGGCTGCCCTCATGCATAGCAGTTGCTACGTTGCACCGCCAGTTCTTCTTCATTAAATCCTTCTCAGGAAATACAATCGTGGGCGGGTCGGTATCATATGTAATGCCCCATTCGTTTCCTGGATGGGGCTGAACTTTAACATTAAAATCTCCGCCAAAAAATTTCGCGGTTAATTCAATTTTACGCATAGCACTGTTTACCCGCTGCAGCTTTTGCCAGCGGTTTAACCTGCTAAACCAGCTTAATTCCTGCTGAGCCTCAGTTATATGCAATCCTGCAGAAGATGATTTTTGCGAAGTCAAATTTTCTGGATTTTTTCCTAGCTGTTCCTGCAAATTCGCTATTTCTTTATACATGCCATCTATTTTCTTGCTTAACTGGGCTAGGGCATCGCTTGTTGATTTAAGACTTTCTAATTTCTTCTGCATTGTTTCCAGATCATCTTCTGGATCTTTAGCAATTTGGCCTAAGGTTCCTTGCTGTTTTACATTTTTCTTTAAAATTAAATCTAGCTGTTCTTGAATATCATCAAGTTTGCTTTCAGTGCTTTTGGTTTCAACCGTTTTAGTTTCCAGCTCTTGTTGCGGAGCTCTGGCGGACTCCTCTAATCTTGCCTCTTTTTCCTGTCTTTCTTTTTCAGCTTGTGCTTTGTGCGCGGTTTCTGCTTCGGTTGCTTGAATACGGGATTCTGCTTCTTTAAATTTCTGCTCAAAACGGTCTTTTAATTCTTGCGTTCTTTGTGGATCATGCCTTTCCACAATAACTATCTTTTCTTCAAACAACTTTCTTTCTCTCTCTAAACCCTCTCTGCTGCCTGCTGAGGATGTCTTAGTAGCCGCGATATTGTCTAGGGACTGCATAATCGACTCTATATCAGACACAGCATTTCCCACGCTGATTGCAATAGCGCGCTCTGTATCAATCTTTTGCCTTCTGGCATTTATCTCTTTTTCAATATCGGCAAACTCGGCGTACAAGTCCTCTCCATATCCTTGCTTAAATTCCACGGAATATTTACCCGCATGCTCTTCGGACGCAGCTATCAGGACTATATCATTAACTATATCTTCATTTTTATCTATTATTGACTCTATTTGTTTAGACTGCTGCCTGCTTAGCTCTTCTAATCTTGCCTCTTTTACAAATAAAGTTCTGGGTTGTGAAATAGTTTTAAAAAACTCATTTGGAATTTCAGTTTCTTTTGTCTCTCTTTCAGGAGCAGCCAAGTAATGTTTGACTATTGAAATTTGTTCTTCTTCAGGCTGTTCACCAGAAACCCACAGTAAGCTAAATTTGTTAAGCATGGCCAAAGACAACCTCATTCTGCCTGCATAACTTTCAGGATTCATCGCAGCAAATAACCTAAAGGTGGGGTGTATACGATAAAAACCTTGTTTCCTCAACTGCGCATGAGCAATACTATCTGCTGTAGCAGGGTCTCGCGTAATGTTACCGCTTTTTAGTATCTCTTCTTTAAGTTTGTTGAATTTAGTATCATATAATTTTGCGGGTAAATAAACTTCGTTCTCATGCTCTGTAACCACAAGAATTCCATCATCATCTAAGAGACTATTTATGCGCTCAAGCACTTCAGGCTCAGCTAAATTTAACTCATCAATGAGAATCCAACTGCCAGTTTCTAATGCTTGGAGCAATGCCCCTGGGTACCATTTATATCGGTTGGTCTTTTCCTCGGGAATAAACTGACCTATGAGTTCAGCTACATCCGTTTGGCCATCAAGATCTAAACTTATAAAATTTATATTGACAAGATCCGATAGATGTCTTACAAAAGCAGTTTTTCCGCCTCCTGTTGGCCCGACAAGAAGCATGGGTTCGTTTCTTAGTACCGCCTTGGCTAATTTTTTAAGATACTTAGAGGTAGAAGGTGTTAAATCTAAAGGATGAGCAGGAACATAAATATCCCTACGGCCATTTGTTTCAAGATATATATCTCCGAAATATATTTTATTACCCTTACTAGAAATCTGATAATCAGTATCATAAAAATCACTGCCAAATTTTTCAGCTAGCGTATCATAAAGATATTTTCTAAGTTCCTCTTGATGCATTTCTTCAGATAATCCATCACCATAAACTTCTTTGCCCTCTAAAACAGCCGCTCTTCTTAACGTATTTTCATCTTTAACCGTAGTGTCTTTTATGCGGTTCAGCCACCGCATTAAATGTCTAATAGTATAATATATCTTGCCATCTGCCAACTTTCTCCCTTTCTCTTTTATCTGGAAATGTACATCTAAAAACTTATCTAGAAGCTGGGCAGGGAGCTCCCTTCCGTAAAGTTCCTTGATGATGTCCATTGTATCGGGGTCTCTACGTAGTTCATCTATCCACTTAACCCTGAATCTATTCATTAAAGCTGGTGAAAATCTTTTTCTACCAGCATATTCTGCATCAGCGGGATTCATTGTCGCTAACAAACGGAAGTCTGGATGTATGCGGTATAGTTTTGTATCTTTAACCACAAGATACTCTGCGCCGTTTGAGTCCTTTTTAATCGCATCTGTATTGGATTTAAGTAAAATCTTTTTTTGATCATCATACCTCTCTGCCTGTATCCATTTCTCATTCTCATGTTCGGTCACTACTAAAAATCCATCATCGTCTAATAAGGAATTTAATCTCTCAATGATCTGAGACGGGGCAAGATTGATCTCATCTAAAACAAGCCAATGCCCTTCTCGCATTGCTTCGATTAATATGCCATTGCGCCAAACAAAAACGCCATTTTCATCGGGCTTAAAGCCACCAATAAATTCTAATTTTTCTGTTTGGCCGCTTAGATTAAATCTTCGGAAATTATTTCGTGATTTATTAGCAAGATATCTTATAAAAGAAGTCTTACCTACGCCTGTTTCTCCTACCAATAAAAGAGGTTCTTTTAAAATTATACTCAAGGCAATATTGCTGAGATTTAATTTTGTTTGAGGCGTTAAAATAAGTCTTGCAACTTCTTCACTGGGGACATAATCCAATGTATTATTTTTATTAACAAGCACTTGGGCACCTTCAATGTCAATTGATTTACTATCAAAATTAATTTCAACAGGCACACGTCCAATCGCATACAATTTTAAATAATCCAAGTCCAACAACGGGACCGCCATTTGCTTTCCCTTCAAAACATCCTCAATAATCTCTATAAACAGTTTCCTGTCGTTTGTTTTTGAATCCTCTCCTTTTTCATTTTTATATCTGAATTCTTTGGCATGCAGCCTGTCAATATAGATATAAGCCAGTCCTTTATTAAATGCCTTATTCATGCCAACTTTAGGGCTCATCATGGAAATATAACGTGATAGAGCCCGCAATTCTCTTATGCTAAACTCATATTCTGCAGTAAAAACTGAAAGTTTTTTAAAAATATCCTGGAGTTCTGTGTGGAATAAAACCATGGCTTTAGCTGCTGAGTCCAAGGCGTGGCCTTTAATAGTACCTTTTGAATACTCCGATAAATATCCTTTAGTTATTTCCGTTAATTCTTCAAAAGACATATCGCCAGAAATCCAGATTTCGGTAAATTTATTACGCATTGCTATAGACAGCCTGTTTCTGCCTGCATAATGCTCTGGGTTCATTGCTGAAAAAAGTCTAAAATCAGGATGAATTCTAAATATCTTTTCTTTTGTCAGCTTTTCGATTGCCCTTTGCCTCGCTTCTTCTTTGGATACTCCCGAAGTAATATATTCCTTTATAAATACATCTAATTTCTTTTCGTATTCAACACTTGATATAAGTTTTTCGTTCTCATGTTCGGTTATCACCAAACAAGAGTCATCATCTAGAAGTGAATTTATGCGCTCTAAAATTTCAGCTTCAGCTAAATTAATTTCATCAAATAGTACCCACCATCCTTCTTTAAGCGCTCTCACTAGCATACCGTCCTGCCAGAAAAATTCGTTCTTCTTTCCCTCAACAGGAACATATTGCCCAATGAGTTCGGAAGTATCTGTTTGAGCATCTAAATTCATCCTGGCAAAATTATTTTGCGTAAGATGTGCTATATAACGAATAAATGAGGTTTTCGCACTTCCTGTCGGGCCTACCAGCAGAACTTTTTCATTCATCATAACAGCCTTGGCAATTCTTCTTAGATAATGTAAAGTACTCTGTGTGTGGGTTAAGATTGCTTCGCGTCCCGGTATGTATGGGCCTCCTCTTTGATTTTTGGGTACAACTATATCTCCAAAAATAGAGTCAGATTGCACAATTTGCGGACTTTGGCCTAAAACAGATTGTTTCTCAAACGCTATCCTTATAAGTTCATTGGCCAGGAAGTCCTGTTCATCTTCATCACGAATTCTATCGCTATAAACCTCCCAAAGCTCTCGCATAAGGATATCATCCCTTTGGTAACCATCTAGAGGCATGCTTGTATTGTTTTCTTCTAAATCTATTATACGTGCTACTCGTTTTCCTAATTTTAAAAGATCGCGAATTGAATAGTGATACGGATCAACTGCATCTTTTCCAATTTCCCGTAGCTTAGCTGCTGTTGATATGCGCTCATGAACAATACCAAGCCTGTCTAATGACCCGTCTCCTGAAATAAAATGCTTTTCAATGTCGTCTTTAAGGGCACCTGTTTCTTTAGCATAATACTTTTCTAAAAGTACGAGTTTTTTTTCTGTGGTGGTAAGCTCATCTATCCACTTGACCCTAAATCTATTCATAAGAGCGGGGGAAAGAATTTTACGCCCTGCATATTCAGCAGGATTCATTGTTGCAAATAAACGGAAATCGGGATGAACACAATAAATCCTTCTTCCGTCACTATCTACAAGATAGTTAACTTTTCTAAACTCATCGAAGAACTCTTCAGCTCCCTGTCTTTTTTTCTCTTCATATACTCCGATAGACTTAAAATGCTCTCCTAAGTGTTCTGCCAAAACCAATGTGCGATCATCGTCTAAAAGCGAGTTTAGTCTTTCAAGAACCTGTGATTCTGCAAGATTTAACTCATCCAAAACCAGCCAATGCCCATAAAGCATTGCCTCTAACAGTATTCCGTCTTTCCACTTAAATACTCCTGATAGATCCGGCTTATATCCTCCTATAAATTCTGTTTTATCGGTTTGGCCGCTTAGGTTAAATCTCCTAAAACTGTGCCTGGTCAAATTAGCTAAATATCGCACCAAAGATGTTTTGCCTACGCCTGTTTCTCCTATTAATAAAACAGGGTCATCTAATAATACAGAAAGAGATATTTGTTTTAGGGCCTTGACAGTATCTATAACAGGGATTAATTCAGAATTTTCTGATTCAGGAATAAAAACTTGCGTATTTCCTGAATCCTGTAATGGCGCGGGTACAAAGATTTTATATATAAGAGCGCCGTTGTCCAACCGCTTGATTGCGTCTGGCCGCAATGTTTTTAGCATATCATCTTTGCTTGTAGCTTCTTTTTTTATACTTGCCACTATATTATTACTTTCAAGTAACGCATTACGATATTTTTTAAAGGTCTCTATTATCAAAGGTCCATAGCTTGATAAAATTTCCCTAAATCCAATCCATTCTCTCTTTTTAATTTCATCACCATATATTGCTTTTATAGGTTTATATACGATTTCTCTAAATGTAGTTGCGGCTAAAATAGTAAAACTGGAAATAAAATAACCAAAAGCTCCTCCGGTAATCGCGCCAAATGCAATCTGTGTCCACTGCGGAACCCACCCAATAATAGGAATTACGGGCAGGCTGTCTATTTTTGCAGTATGGAATAGCGAAATATTGAAAATTATACCCAATATAAAGCCTGATAAAAGCGTAAGCTTGCCATACCACGTATTAAAATAATTAAGTTTTTCTTCTGATTCAAATGGGAAGTGAATAAATTTGCCTTCTTTCGTTTTTTCAAGCAATGAATAAAAGTCCTCTAAATCCAATGCCAATTTTTTATATCGTGCAGAAAGTATTTGTAGCTGCGGTAAATAAATAAGATAATATGATTGCCCGAGTAAATCTAACAGGCCAAAACTAATTCCAAATACCCCCGAAAATATACTTAAATAAGCAGAAAATACAAGTATACTGCTAGTTGTGTATAAAGCTAAAATTACGGGCAAAGTAAGCAGGCCTGCTACAATAGTGCCTGTGACTAAATAGGTAGCGGCGTTTTCTTTATTGAATCTCCAAATCCTGCTTCCAAATAGGTATCCCAAAAAAGCAATTAAAGCTGTGCTTAAGCTAAAAGACGAAGCTTGCAATATAAAAGGTGTAGCAAAAATCATTACTGCTGAACTAATAAGAAGTAAAGAAATTATTGTTGATTTTTTCTTTAAAAACCCAAATATACCCAAATAATCTCCTGAACTGTCTTTTAATCTAATAAGTCTTTGCAAAGTCTTATCCCATGGCAATTTATCGGGGCGCTTGCCAGGGTTTTGCGAAAGACGCGGTATAGCTTTCTGTTCCCATTCCACCCATTCTAATTTTTCTAAAACCAAAGCTGAAGTTAATCTTAAATCTTGATTATCATCGCTTAGAAATACCGCCAGCTTAGCCGCAAATGGTGTAAATTCATTAACAAAATTCTTATCCCTTGGGTCAAATACCTGACTTAACGTTTCCATTGCTGCTTGTTTTATTTTTGAATTAGGGTGTTCTAAAGCTGCATCAATTAATTCAAGGGCAATGCCTTTTGGTAAAAGAGCAAAACCATATATACCATGGATCTGCTTATCTGGATTAGTAAGATTAGAAAAAATATGGATTAAATATTTTTCCCGAAGTTCTTTGGGAAAGCCTAAGGTTAAATCAACAAACTTAGCGGCTAACTTCTGTGAGGCTATATCCATGCCTTCGCTTTTTCCCTGGCTAATTAGCTCATTAAAACTTACGCCTTCCCCTAAAAGCTCTCTTTCCTCTTCAACGCTAATCGCCTCAAGCCCCCCAATACCAGACTGGACTGCCTGGGTAAAAATTGGCCCTAGTATTTCTTTATAAAATATATCCTTATCCCCTGAAATATGTTCTTTTGTTCTGGCAGCTGACCCATATAATCTGTCACAATATATATATATAGCGCCATCAAAAATAGCTCTATTTATTCCCCAATACCAAATATTATGAGGATCTGTCTTGATTTGTTCAAAAAATGCTATGGATTGCATGGTTTTTTCTATACCAGACTGTAATTCCTTCTTATATTCTTCTATCTTCTGAGGATCGCTTATCTTTGTTATCTCTTCTTTTATCTTAATTATCCGGGATGCTAGCTTTTGCTTATTGTCAGCATTTTTTTCTCTTTGTAGCAGACCTTCTAACGGGTTTAATTTTACTTCTTTGAGTTTTTCTATATATTCTTGTTTTTTTACAGGATCGGATATCATGGTTAATATTTCTCGTTTTTCATTTAATTGCTGCCTGTTATCCTCAACTGATTTCGCAATAACTCCTTCACCAATCTGCATAACTAGATTTCTAATAAACTCAGCCCAATCCTTTAGGTCTCTAAGGCTAAAGTTATAATCTTCAGCATTTCCAGATAAAGCAAGCCTATTAAATCTATTCTCTCTGATCTTATTCAAAATAGACATATGGACTGAAGCCATAACTTCTATTATAGTATCCAAAGATTTGCCTTGAATAGGCGGTCCTTTAAATAAACCTTCTTTGGCCAAATAAAAACGTATAATTTCTTTTAATTCTTCGGGGGAAAAATCCCCGCTAAACCATTTTTCAATAAATTTATTTTTCATTGCTAAAGACAGCCTATTTCTACCAGCATAATGCTCTGGATTCATAGCAGCAAATAGCCTGAAATTTTCATGAATACGGCGTAAATTAGCCATATTTTCACCATTAGCTTTTTTTTCATCATAAACATAACCAGGAATCCAGACTTCCCCTTTATGCTCAGTCACTACTAATGAACCATCATCATCTAAAAGTGAATTTATGCGCTCTAAAATCTCAGGTTCTGCTAAATTAAACTCATCAAGAAGAAGCCAGTACCCTTCTTTCATTGCCCTAATCAGATCTCCATCCTGCCACAGAAACTCGGAAGTCCCCTCTTTGGGGATATTTTTACCGATTAAATCTCCAATATCGGTTTGACTATCAAGGTTAAGACGAATAAAATTATTCTTTGTTAAATAAGCAATGTTTGTAAGCGAAGCTGTTTTTGCACTTCCTGTCGGGCCCACCAGAAGAAGGTTTTCTTTCATTTCAATCGACCTGGCTAAATTTCTTAAATTTTTCTTCGTAGCAGGAATGGGGGCCAACTCTGCTTTGCTGGTAGGGATAAACAAGCCACCCTTCTTATTAATAGGTAAAGCAACGTCTCCAAAATACACTTTATTTTTAGGCTCATCTATTTTTATCTCTGTGTCAACCTGCGGAGGTTCGCATCCAAATACTTGTTCTTTTCTAAGCAGGCCCTTAAACAATCTTTGATCTGCTTCTGATTTCAGGCTATCGCCATAAACTTCCTGCGCCTCAAGAGCAAGCTGTTTGTTGATAATTTCAGGGGAAGGGATATTGCTAAGCCTAGATAGCCATTGCTGGATACGTAAAGCAAGCCTAAAGAATTGCCTAATTGTAAAATAATAAGGCTGGCCAATTTCCTTGCCTAATTCTCCTTCCTTACCAGAAATACCGGCTAGCTCAGCGTAGAAATTGGAAAGCCTGTTAATTATATCATCGTTTAAATGATATTTTTTTCTTAAAATTTCGCATATTTCATCTTGAGTAAAGTTTCGTATCCATTTAACCCTGAATTTATTCATTAAAGCAGGCGAAAGCTGTTTTCTACCCTCATATTCGGGAGGATTCATTGTAGCAAAAATCCTGAAATTAGGATGTATTCTAAAAATACCCCTCGCAGACAGCTGAGTAATAGCCTGTTTAATCAGATTTTCTCTTGTGCCGGTATGGCTACCTGCATATTCGTTAACCAATTTATCATAATCTTTAGCTTGCAGCCATTGCTCTCCTTTATGTTCATTGATCTTTAAGTAGCCCTTTGGTTCAAGAAGATAACGAATACGTTCGATTACTTCTGGTTCAGCTAAATTAATCTCATCTAGAACGAGCCAGTGTCCTTTCTGCATTGACTCAATTAGAATGCCATTGTACCATTCAAACTTAACCCCTTTCTGTTTATCAAGGCCCTTTTTATGAGCAATTGCCTCTGCAACATTGGCAACCAATTCCCATCTACGGGCGCTTAAGGCATCTTGTATTAGTTTTTTGGCTTTTGGAAAAGATATCTTGCCTCCAGTAATTAATCCTACTGATTCGGCCAATATCCGCTGCTCCTGTCTTGTCGATGCTGCCACAGCTTGATTAATAATATCAATTGCGTCTTCCCGCGTTAAATATGTATGCGAAGGCTTAAAGCCTCCGATAAACTCCAGCTTATCAGTTTGACCATTAAGGTTAAAGCGTCTAAAAGCATTTTTAGTTAAAAAAGCCAAATCTCTAACCAGGGATGTCTTGCCAACACCTGTTTCACCTATTAAAAGAACTGGGTCATTTAAATCTACTGCCAAGGCCACTTTTTCAAGATCCTCTATTGTCCTGGGTATAAGAACAAGTTCTGCCGACTGCCTGCTAGGTATATATTCGGAATCAGTAGAAACATTTATTTTTATTTTCAGATCACCAATTGTTATATCTCTATCGTTTTTAACAATATTGTTTATAGCTTGTTCTTTAGACAAAAGCGCTAATAAATCAATTTTTCTACCCTCTTTATAATCTGCCAATTCAAGAACTTCTAAATCTAGACTCAAAGCATTTATATTATAATAAAATCTATCTTTATCTTTTTGGTTTTCCATGCGGTCAGCATAAACATAAACAGCACCTTTTATAAATGATGTGGCAGCCCCCCATTGGGTGTGAAAACGTTGATAAAATTTAGCCCATTTATAGAGTTCCCTTAAAGTGAATTCATAAGGTTCGAGCTTGTTTTCTCCTATATTCCTTTTGTGAATATCTGCTACCATTTTTCTGTGAAACCTTACCATAAGATTAGCTATTTTAGGCTCTATATCATATTTTGTTCCAAGATAAGAAGCTATTCTTTTCGAATGCAAATCTTGCCATAGAGATATTACTTTATCTCTTAACACAACCATTATTGCAGCGGATAAACCGTGCTGCAAATCCTTAGGGTAAAACTGCCTAATGTACTTAATCAGTAAATCTGGAATTTTCTCTATTCCATAATTCTGGGCGTACGTTAAGATCTCATGGAATTTTCTATCATCGAGATCATTATCTGCTTTGAGCACAGAAAGAACTTCTTCTTGTTGGCTGGGTACGAAAGAAAGGAAACGCATTATTTCATGACGGAGAACGGTAAGCTCCTCTATCACAGGAGGGGCCCTCCGATTTAAGGATTCAACTAAAATATGCTGTAATTCATGCTCTATTTCCATAAATAACAAATAGTAAGATTTAAAAGCATCTTTATCAATTATAATTTCGTGAGTATTCTTGTCCAAATGCATAAGGCGGTCATTGCCTGTAACAATTTTGATTTTGGTTATTTTTTGAATTGCCTGTAAATTTCCCGACGCGGCTAATTCAGATAAAACTTTTTCCAGCATTCCCTTTTCTTTAGAGGTAATTAAGTCCTTGTAGTTGGAATTTATTCGTAATTCTATATTCAATCCGCTTCTAATAAATGCTTCTGCAATAATCATAGGTTTTTGGTTTAAGCCAACATGCCTTAATATGGATGACGCTTTCCTTTTAGTTTTCTGTTCTCTTATATATTTAATAAATCCAAATAAGCCCCCAATACCCACCAAGATTATAAGATATGACGGGGCTAATACTCTCGCCCATTTTTTTATTTCAGGCCATGTAACATAATTGAAGTGGAGGTTTTGATGAGTCTTTTGCGCTTCCAGATAATCTATTTTCCATAAAACTGCTTTAGCCAAGCCGCTTAATTCTAGATCGGACTTATCCCAAATAGAATTAGTAAGCGCTCTTTTTGAAGGAGCGCCTATTCTAACAAGAACATTAAGAAGAGCCTGCCTTGTTAAGGGGTTTTCATTACGTAAATTTGCAACCAATTCATCACAAGCAGGCTTACCTATACTTACTAAGGCCTCTGCTGATAGTTGTCTTGTCAGGACATCTTTGCTTTCCAAACCAACAATAAGGGCTCTAACTCCTTGCGTATCCAGCATCTTTATAGCGTTTAAAGCATGGGCCCGTTCAGTTTCCGGAGATTCTTGAGAAGCTAACACTCTTACTAATCTATAGACAATTTGCGAGTTGGACTTTTCTTTTAACTCTGCAATCGCGGTTTTTCTAATATTTTCACCATGATGTAGAATTCTCTGCAAAAATCTGTCTATGTACACATTATCAAGAGCAATTATCTCTTCAATTGCCTTGGCAGTAGTTAACCTAACATATTCATCAGGATCATTTAGAGCCTTATTTAAAAATATTTGTATGTTTGGAGGTGAAAGCCTGCCCAAAGAAAAAACCGTTTGCCTGCGTACATAAGGATTCGGATCATCTAAATAAGGCGTTAGCGAATTAATAATCTCCTGAGAATAGCTAAAATTACCTAAAATATTTGCAGCAACCGCCCTAACCCGCCAATCAGAATCTCTTAAACTTGCGGCTATCCTATGAGCAACTAAATTTCGAAATTGATAATTAAGAGAGGCTCTTTCCAAGCTAACTATTGCTGCTTTGCGCACAAATAGATCATCATCCTGCAGGCGTTCCATCAACGGGCCAATGGATTGCGCAGTATCAAAGCCTCCATTAGAGCCCAAAGCCTGAACCGCAGCCTTACGCACTCGTACTGATTTATCATTGGTAATGCCGATAAGCGGGCCCACGGCTTGCTTGTCCGTCATTTGAGCTAATGCAATAGCTGCTCTCCAGCGAACATCTTCGTTTTGGTTCTGTAAAGCCGGAATAAGCAAATTAATTGATGCGTCAGGGTTGTTGATATCCAACAAGGCGTTTAAAGCGCCTTCTCTTACCGTGTAAGCATCAGAGCCAAAAGCTTGAATTAAAGAAGGAATTGCAGGAACGCCTATCCTGGTAAGCAATTCTACCGATTGTTTTCTTGCAGAAGGATTCCAATGGTTTAACCTCTCCACAAGAGGGCTCACTGCTTCGGGGCCGATTTTCGCTAAAATATTTTGCGCTTCTTCTCCAGTTTTTTCATGATCAGAAATCCGAAGAAGCGGCATAGCAGCAGGCCGGCCTATTTGGACAAGCGCTTCTTCGACAATGCTTCTTTTTATCTCGAGATTACGAGAACCATAATAAGGACGATTATGTTCAGCTTTTAAAGGATAGATTAGATGCTCGCCTGATATAGTGCTGTTTTTTAAAATTCTAATAATGGGCCTTACCGCTTTTTCTGCCCGTAATCTGCCCAAAGTTTGTATTGAGATATTTACTATATCGCTCTCTCTGTCATCCAGCCTTTCTATAAACGGTTTGATTATATCAGGGCTATTACTTCTTGCTAAAACCATTGCTGCTGTGCGGCACACCTCATCGTCGTTGTCTTGCAGTGCTTTAAGCAGTATGGGTGTAGGATCAGCCCCGCTTATATGTATTATCGCCTCAACAACTACTTGAATGTCAAAATCTTTATCATAACGACCTTTTGCCATTAATAGCAATGGCTCTACAGCCCTGCTGTCATTCAGTTGAGTTAGTGCGTCAATGGCTATTTTCCAATTTATGCGCCTATTTTGCATGGCATTTATAATCGGTTCAACCGCTGCTTTATCACCTATTATTCCTAGAATTTTAGCTGCAAAGTCAGCCCTGTTAAGCCCATCCCTTCTATAAGTATGGTGTCGGCTCGGGCCATCTAATGCACTGATCAGAAAACTTACCGCTGGTTTTCCCATATTTACCAGTGCGTTTTCATCATAGTTATCTATAGATCTTAATATGCTGGCTTCTTGAGAATCTGTCTTGACACGCGCTAGAGCCTTTACAGCGTGCTCCCTTATTTCCCAATCGCTATCGCTGGATGCCCTCATTAAAAAATCTACTGCTTGAGGGTTATTTAATTCAGAAACAATCTCCACAGCCCTTCGCCTAACACTTGGATTATCATTAGAAAGAACCTTGGATGCTGCTTGCATTACCTGCTGAGGATGATCTTTGCCAATTCTAACTAAAGCTGCCTTTGCAGTATCTTGATATTGAGAGTTATTAATATCACGTAACATATCCGCCAAACTAGATAACGCAGGTCTTCCTATTCGCACAAACGCATCTGTAACTTTGCTTTGAAGTTCTGAATTCAGGCCTAGTATTTTCTTTAACAATTCAGTATCTGTAGTATTTTCTATAACACCTAACCTGTTCAATGAAGCAACGGCTGCGCGTCTTACCTCATAAGAACTATCGTTTAATGCTTCGATTAAAGGCTTAATAGCCTGGCTGTCGCCGCAAATGCCCAAAGCCTCAGCAGCAGCTTCTCTTATAGATGTTTCTCTGTCCGATAAGGCCTCAATAAGTGAAATGATTATTTTCTGATCCCGCGAACCCCGCTGTTTATGCTCCGTCAACCCTTTTATGGCTGTAATTCTATTCGCTGATTCTTTACTAGAAAAATAAACAGCGGTTTTATAGCCTATGAAACCAGAAATGCCCGAAAATGCTATAACTAAAAATAAGGCTACACCACTTACGGGGCGTGATAATTTCTTTTTTATAATATATCTCACTGTAGCAAAAAGTGACAAGAAGCCAAGGAACCCAAATGTTACCCACATGGTTGTTATAGATATGTTGTTCAGTAACTTTGCAAGTTCGTTTACAGATGGGCTGGATTTTTTTAATAGTTCTTCATGCATACCAATGCTATAGAGTAAATAAAAGCAGTAAACCATGAAAAAAACACTAGCAGCTGTTATTTCTTTACCTACTCTTTTCTCTTCTATTTGTCCTTTAATAAATTCTTCTGTTTTTTCAACCCCCTTTATAAATCCGCTTATAGGATAATAAATTAGGTATTTGCCAAAATAATAAGGCAGCAATACTGTATGCTTGATAGCTTTACCTATGCCCTTGCCTACGGCTTTAGAATTCTCAACACTTGCCTTAATAAGATAACCTGCTCCCACAATAGAGCCTAAACCAAGAATGCTAAGGCCTATCCATTTAAAAACCATGCCTGCCAACCGGCGCCGTTCGGCTTCCACGCGTTTACGTTCTGCCTGCTCCTGCTCTCGTTTAATTCTCTCTTCTTGGCGTTTACGCTCTTGCTCTATTCGGGCTGCTTCTGCTCGTTTTTGACGCTCTATTCGAGCTTTTTCTTCTTCGAGTCTTTGTTGCTCTGTTTTTTCAGGTGTTTCAACCGTCTGTTGGGGGATTGCCTGAGGCCTCTGCCTCACAGTAGGCAACTCTATCTTGGTTTCCTCCTCACTTGGCTGGGTGGTTCGCATAATATGTTCTTCTGGAACAGGCTGTTGTGCATGTATTTGCGGCGTAAATCCTAACCAGGAAGAAACTATAACTAACCCCATCAAAAACATTTTGGGGCCCTTAAACCAGCGTTTGGCCCTATCTAACATTCCTGATTTTGGTAATTTAGATTTACTGATAGCCTGATTTATGTTTTGCTCTTCCTGGTTTACTCTTTCAAGGAGATTTTTTAATTCTTTGATAATTTCACTCTCCGGGCGCCTCGCTGTCTTGCTAATTCTATCAATCTCATATGATGAATTTAATACATCTTTAATTATTGCTCTTGTATCTTCAAAAGGCTGTGTAAGAATATAAACATCAACTTCTCCAACTAAAGAAATCCACCTCTCCCAGCTTGCTTTTGTCACAAGAAATCTTATCGCATCCCGCCCACCAGCCTCAGCGAGAGCGATTGTAATTGCTCTCATCAATTCTATCTTCAATCTTTCGTTCCCAATAATGCTAAGTGGATATTTATCAATTAATGTTTGAACAATGTAAGAACGCTTCTCCGTCTGCGTAGGGGTTGCTAACCCAGCCCCGATTTTGCCTAATGCTAAAATTGCTTCTAAACCAGTCTTACCTCCACTGATAGAATTTGTGAGAGGCGCAATAGCTTCTTCTGCACCGACAAATCCTAATGCGCGAATTGCATTAACCTTTATGCTATCATCTGGGTCAAGACTGGTTAAAGATTTTAACAATATCGAAATTAGTTCGGGGTCTATTTGAATTTCCTTTATTCTATCTATAAATTCAACCGGTGGTTGAGTTAATGCGCGTGACTCTGGAAACTTTTTATCAAACATATCAGTTCTATCTTTAAACTCGCATAAAAGCGAAATTATTTCTACCTTAGGATTTCTTATCTTAAATTTAGCCAATTCCAGGGCAGATAGTCTCAGAAGATCCCAGTTAGATTCTTTGTCGTTTAAAATATCCAGCAAAGGTTGTTTAATAATCAGCTCTCTTGATATCTTAACTAACCTCTTTAATCTCTCGTTTTTGCTGGCAACGGCAAGCGTTGTGTCATTTTTGGTTTCTTCAATTTTCTTATTTAATGCTTCTTTAACAATGTTTTCATCCATATCTTCTATACATTCAATTATAAAATTTATAATCTCTTTATCGGATTCTTCAAAAAAAGCAAGAATAAGCAGCTTAATTATGTCATTTGAACGCTCAAGGACTTTTGTTTTATTTTTATCTAAAATATATAGAATTAGTTCCGAGGCCTTAAGCCCTGCAGGGTCATTTATTTTCCTTAGGCTGCGGGCAATATGCTTTTTGACTATCCATAACGGATTTTCTAAGCAACGCATTAATTCTAAACCCCCAGCATTACCAAGTGCAGCCAAACTATCTTCAGCCTGTGTTTTTTTGGTGTCTACCTGGGTTTCTATTACATTGATTAATGGATCGATTGCTCGTAAATCTTTTGCTTTAGCCAAAGCGTGACCTACTATAAGAGGGTTTACATTTTTTCCTTCTCTCCAGCTATTTAAGAGATACTCTAAGGCCGGTTTTCCTAAAGCAACAAAAATATCTAACACTTCTGATTCAAAACGGTCGTAATCATGCCAAGGAATACTGCGCTCCTTTTCAATTAACAACCTAACTATGGGAAGACCAATTGCAATCAAGCTGTTTCTCGCAGCCAAACGTTTTTGCTCATTCTCGCTTACTAAACTATTAACAAACTCTTCTATTTCCTTCTGAGAAAACTTTATTTTAGTCTCTGTTCTTTCGTCCCTGGGAACTTCAGGCGCTTTCTCGATTTTTGCTTTTGAAATGGGCGGAGTAACTGCAGGCGGAGCCTTTTCTACTACTGGCGCTGTTTCAGCTTTTACTTCAGAAACAGGCGGCTTAACTTGAAGAGCTGGGGACTTTACTTCAACTTCTGCCTTCTTTTCAATAACAGAAAGCACTTGCTGAGCCTTACTCGCCTGCGGCTCTTTGCCTAAGCGGGCAGCGTTTTGAAGGTATTTTATAGAGCCCCTGTCTTTCTTCCCTTTTTGATATGAATCTATTGCTTTAAGTACTCTATCTATAAAATCCTTATCTTCAGGGATACCATCTTTAATTGGCTGGACATAACTCATCCTGACAGCATTGCTTTTATGGTAAATTCTATCTAAAGTAAGTATATCTGGTAACAGCCGAAGCGCATTGGGGTTATGGACACTATAGAATGCGTACTTAGCCCACTCCTGAACCTCTTCTGATTTGCTATATAAAGCATCTTTTAAAAATAGGAATCCTTCTTTATCTCCCAGTTGCATAAGAGCCCCCGCAAGAAGTATACATGCTTCGCTGGGACCATACCCCTCAAGGAGCTTATCTTTGCCTGCACTTTTTAGATATTCGCTGCTTTCTCTCGTAGCATATTTATCAAATACTTCTCTTATGCCCATTATCGCAGGGTCACCGATTGTATCGACAATATGCTGAAGAAGGCTTTTTAATGTTTTCGTACTATTTTCACGCACGCGACGCCACCCTGCGGGATCTTGCTGATATTGATGCTCAATTAGCGACGCAAATATTAACCTCATCAAAGAATTTAAAGTACGGCTTATGCCTATAGGGCTGCCAAGAACACATAATAGGTGGGCAATTGAATTTAAAAAATCATCGCTATAGCTTACTTTTCGGTTAATTGGTTTACCTTGAACATCATTATCTTTAATATAATAATAAGGATGGGCATATATTTCTTCAAGATATCGTATTGCAGAAAGCCTTATGTTTTCCAATTTTAATATATTTTCAATTACATCTCCACCAACACCATCTACATATAGTTGCATTAGCTCTCTTAAAACTGCACTATCGATTTCTTCTAACGATTCCCAAATCTCTAAAACTTTTTGCATTTCTTCCGTGTTATAAAAACGCACCGCAGGATCTTCTAATCCGAGATCTTTAAGAGCTTTTTCTATAATAACACGTACATTTTTCGCACTAATAAGTTTTGGTTTTTCTTCAACAGGGGCTGTTGATTCTGGCTTAACTATTGGTTTGGTCGGAGCTTCTTCTACTACTGGCTCTGTTTCAGCTTTTACTTCAGGAACAGGCGGCTTAATTTTTTCAATAGGCCAGATTCTGGCAAAACCGCGCCAGGTCCAAGGATCTTTTCTTGGAAAAGAATCTAAAATTTCTTTATCCACGCCTATAGGCGCTAAACCCAGGCCTGCAAGCCTGCTTTGATAGGCAGTTTCTGAATCTGTCGGCACGATTTCAGATGCCTTATTCTCACGGCTAAGCGGTGGAAGTGTTGCGGTATATTCCCTTGCGTATTTTTTCTGAAAATACCCAACAAGCCCGCCATTAGGTGCATAAAAATTAGAAACAAAACCTAACCAGACTTGCTTAAATCCTGTATCTTGAGCGTATTTTGTTAAAGTCCCTATTATCTGTTCGCCAACGCCTGTAGATTCCTGAAGATTATTAAAGGGGGGATTTTTCTCTCTCGGTTTAGGCATCGTATGAAATGGGCCTGCATCCTTAGAGGGCAGCTGCAAGGCATCGATAAGTAAAACAGCTTGATTGTCTTTGTTTCTGGCAGCTGCTGTATAGACATTTCCTGCCCACTCCCACTGTCCTTGCGTAAGTTGTTTATACAATCTAAATTTTAAGAAACCCGGGCTGCGAATGTGGCCAAGAACATACTTTAAAAAAGGAGAACCATTGGCAAAGCCTGGGTCAGTACAATCCGCGCTGATATAACCCCCAATTAAATCTAAGATATCACGCGGCGCTAAAACAAGCTTGTATTGACGGCCATTATAAGTAAAACCTAATCCGTTTTCTATAGAAGAGGGTGTTGCATCAAAAGATTCCTTTAATCCGGCCTGCCTTTTAAACTGGTCGTAATCCTGCACAGAAAGCATATCCTCTTTTTTTATTCTTCCTCCTTGGGAAATGCTGCTGTAAAGGCTCTCTATTATTCGGCTTAAAGAAGCGTCTTTTTTTGCCAGGTCAATTAACATTGCCTTAATTTCTGCTTTTGAGTCTTTAAAAGGATACAAGTTATTAAGCACAGCCCAAATATTCTGATCATGCTGGGGGATATTATCAAAGAGCTGGCTTATCATATATTCGGGAGTTCTTCTTCTGGCCTGTTCTTTCGCCTCTTCTTCTGTCATGATTTTTGTTTCATAGATTTTCAATATATTCTGCTGAAACTCCCTGATATATTTAAGGATCTCGTATGTAGCAGGCCATCCCTTCTTACTTACCAAGTCTTCTGAAAATCTTATTCCGTCTTTTCCTAAACTTGCAAGCAAGCTGCCTTCTGGCTTTCCGCCTACAGAAACAATGTGTGCTTTGTATAAGGCATTCTTAAAATCCAAGTCCAGGCCGCCGGGATAGAAAGAATCCCCCATAATAAGCAATGCCTCGCCAGGGGTTTTTTGCTGGTATTTTTCATCAACTACATCCCTGATGAAATGCTCTGCCGCAACAGCTTTGTTTGCGCCTGTTGTTAATATATGTATCGTGCGCCCGCCTGCTACGCGGGGAACAAGCGGCCAGCCGTTAGCTTTAAATAAATCTATCAATTCCCCAAAGGCCTTTTTCCTATCCTTAAGGCCGGATACTGTAAGAAGTCCCTGCCTGTAATGCAATTTGGCTTTAGAGTCTATTTTTTCTCTTATAGCTTTGGCTATTGTTTTTTCGCATTCTTTATTTGTAGCAAGAGGTGTATTTTCAGAGGCATCATAAACAGGCGTATCTATTAAATTGCCATTTTCGTCAAACCTATTGCATCTTGCGCCTGCTGCGGTATAAATAGTAAGATTATTCAGTAGCTTTTTATCTTTTGCTGCTGCCTTATCTATAATATATCTTTTAACTTCATCTAGTCCCTGCGTGGTAATTAACGCGATTTGAACCCCTTGCCCTAATAAAGAGAGCAGTTCATTTAGCATCTTCATATCAATTTCTTTTGTAACATCGGTAAGGGTGTTGTCTATATCAAATATCATTGCACGATAAGGTTGAGGCGGGGTAGCCTTAGGCAATATTACCTTGGGCTTTTCTATCTCTTCTTTTTCTTTTCTAAGCCGGGAAAGCTCTTGCTCTAAAGACTCTTTTTGCCCTGCCAGCTTTTCAACATCTAAAGCAAGAGTTTGCCTTTGAGACTTAAGCTGAGTTATTTCGGAGTTTAGTTTTTCGTGTATTTTCTCTGATTGAGATATCTCACTTCTAATACCGTCTAATCGTGCGCTTAAGATTTCTTTTTCTTTGGTCAGCATGGCTAATGCCGACTGCTGTGCTTGCGTTACAGACTTTAAGGACTGCAGTTGTTGCGTAATACCACGTAAGTCCTGCTCAAGCTGGGATGTTTTTTCTAAAAGCGAGTCCTTTTGTTTGGTAAGCCGGCTCACTTCCTCTTCAAGCGTGTCTTTTTGTTTCTGCGCTGACTGGAGTTCCTCATTTTTCTGAGTAATCTGAGCGAGCAGATCCTGTATTTTGGAGTTTAAATTATCTATCTGCGAGACCTTATCGCTTGCCTTGTCTTTTTCAGCAGTTTCTTTTTCACCTTTTTCACCAATAATTTCAGCTGCTTGGGCACGTAAATTAGTCAATTTTTCTGTAAGCGCAGACAGCTCGTTTTGCTCTGAAGATAATTTATCTTCAACAGCTTTTTTACGCTTAGCAAGCTCTGCGATGTCTGATTCATACTGGGTTTTTTCAGCGCTTAGCCTGCTAAGACCCGAGTTTATACTGTCAAGTCTATTCTTGGCTTCTTTAATATGCTGGTCGGATTTTTCTTCTTCAGCCTTAAGCGTTGCTATCCTATCTTCAAGTGCCTTCTCTTGCTGCTGCTTCTTTTTAATCTCAGAAACAAGGATTGAAAGAGTATCGCGGGCCTGCGGTATCTGTTTTTGGATATTGTTTAATTCTTCCTGAAGGGAAGTTCTGTTATCTGATAGGGTGGATATTTCTTTTTCAATAGATGCTCTTGCTATATTAAGATTTTGAACATCTTGCTCAAGAGCGGACTTTGTATTTTCAAGGCTCTGTATCTGCTGTTGCGGGCCTGCAGCTTCTGGTGCGCTTGCTTGGAGTTTTTCTTTTTCCTTTTTATCTATTGCTGATTGTATGTTTATAAGGCGCTGTTCTAAGTCGGCTATTTCTTTTGTTAGGTTGTTTTTTTCCTGTCTTAATCGGGCTATTTCATTTGATAGAGCCGTATTCTCTGATTGCAGTTCTTTTTCTCTTGTGGCAAGAGCCTGTATTTTTTCTTTAAGACTATCCTGGTCTTTTAATAGTTGATCTATGTCTTCTTGAGGAGCTTTAGGCTTTTCCTGTACAATGGCTGCGACTGCCTCTTGTCTCTTAGAGGCCCTGGCCATTAATCGTGCCTCTCCCATTTTAAATAAATAAGGCTTAACAGGGAGATTAAGTTCGTCTAAGAGGGCTTTCTTTTTCTTTAATGTCTCTTCGCTTACAGTAAGAAGTCCTATGTATTTCCCTTCCCCAACATCTATTCCTAACTCATTTTTTATAAAATCTGCTCTTTTGGCTAAGTCTACTTTTGTGTATCTTGCAAGCCGCTGAACATATTTTGCCTGCATATTTGCCCCTAGAGACTCGAGTAGAGCTTTTTGTTTTTCAGGTGTTGTTTGTGCAGGCGGGGCCCTTGGCTCAGTTTTTTCTAAAACATCTGGGGCAACCGGTTTTTCGCTTATATCCCCTTTTAAACCTTCCACTTGCTTATATAAAGCATCTACTGCCTTACCCATTTGGGCAAGGGCATCTCTTGCTGCTTCAAGCTCTTTTAATTGTTCTCTTGCGGATTTTAACCATTCTGTTAAATCTTCATTTTCAGCAGGCGGCTCTGTAATCTTATGTTGTTTTGTCATACCATCCAGAAATACACCTAGTTGCTTTTCAACATCATCGGTTTTTTTCTCAAGTTCTGTAATTCTTTTTGCATTATGTTCGAGATCCTCGGCAGGGTCTGCATCTATTTTTTTAACTTCTCTAACAGGTGGTATTGCAGCGGCGGCCACTGGCTTTTCTGTTGGTTCTGCGGGTTTTGCAGGTACTGCTTGCGCTACTGGTACTGCAGGTGCTAATGGTTTTGCAACCGCAGGAGCCTCTTGAGGTTGTTGATGTGCTTCAGTATCCGGTTTTTGTTGTTCTCTAAAAAGCCTTTCAAGTTCTACGGCTTTATCTTTATTTTCTGCGGCACTTCTTTTGGCGTCTTCTTTATCCTGTTTTGCTTTAGCTAAGAGCCTTTTTGCCTCTTTAAGCTCATCTTCTTTCTGCTTTAAAGACGCTTCAAGTGCTTTTGACTCTGCTATTTTCGATTTAAGGGCTTTATTTCGTGCTAATAAAGCTATAATTGAAACTATAGGAATACCTATAAGTAATAAGAGTGATAAAATGGCTAGCGTTTTTTGAAGGGCAGAGCTGTCTTGCCAGAATCTGATTAATGTGTGGGGGGCTTCTGTCTCTTGTTTAAGTTTTTGTTCATATACTTTTTGCTGAGCAGAGAGCTCTTTTTCAAGGCTGGCTACCTTTTCTTCCTGCTCTGTTATTTTATCCTGCTGTTGGCTGACTTTATCTTCATAGGCCTTTGCTTGCCTCTGAGAATCTTCCAGGCTTTGGGCAAGAGTTTCTGCCTTTTGCCTTTGCCCACCAAGCTTATCTTCTAAATCCCGGGCCATTACTTCTGCCTGATCTGCCTGGCTTTGTAGTAAGTCCTTAACTTCTGTTATTTTTTCTACAAATTCGTCCTGAGCGCCTGTAACCTTATCTTGCAATTCAGAAAATCTTTCTAAAACCTCTGCTTTTTCTTCCTGTAAAGACTCTACATCACTTTCTAAAACCTGAGTTCTGTCTTGAAGCTCAGCAATCCTTTGTCTATCCTGTAATCTTTCGCGAGCTTCTCTTAATTGCCCTAATGGTTGGCGTCTTAAGCCCTGTTCTTCTAAATCTTGGGCCAAGCGCCCCATATCAGGCGACCAATACAAGTAATTGTTTACCTGCTCAAGGCTGCCTTTACCTTTTCTTAAGGAATTTAAAGCCATTCTTAACCGTAATAGATCAGCACGAGAAAGTGAGTCGTCTTTTTCAGCGCCACGTAAGGCCTCTACTGTCTGTCGGCCAATTCTTACGCCCTCCCAGAAGGTATGGCTGTCCCTGTCCGCAAGCTGGCATATCAGTGAGGCTATTTCAGAATACCTTACTGCTTCAATTCTTTGTATATCAACCTGCTCTTGTTGCGTTAATGGTATTATAACTTCCGCGGGTTGAGTTTGCGCATTAGACATGCTGGCCAGGCCCATTGTGAAAATAAATGCTGAGATAAGCAGTATGTTTCGAAGTATTTTAGTGGGGTTTAAATTTTTAAAGAATGTGGGTTTTGCAGATGAGATACCTGATGAAGATGACTTAACATCCTGCTGCTTGATTTTAGGAAGCGGCATACTCTCTCTGCCTGTTCCCGCAGCTATATCTATTTTACTTTTAAGATAATCTATGTCTAATGCCCTGATAAGTTCAATTGTTTCAGGGTCTATACTGCCTAAATCAACGCCCTTATATCCTAATGCCCCCTCTATTTCTAAACTAATAGGATTTGACTTTACAGATTGTGCTCTTAAAGCAGAGTCTTTATTGAATGAAAAGTCCCAATTACATGCCCACGAGATATCGTGGAGTAAAAAGGCAAGGATTATAACTATAGAAATGATTTTAAAGATAAAACGGCTGGTCTTATTACGTTGCCACACCATGAATAAACCTCTATTTGAGACGTTTATATAATCTTTGAAAAAAGACTTATAAAGATAATAGCATAATTCTAGTTTTCTGTCAATAAAAATTTGTACTTTTTTGAAGTTTTTTTTGTAAGTGTTTGGGTGATCTTTTATATACCCCAATTGCTGCTTAGCAACATGGTTTATTATATCGCCAAACATTTGCATTGTAAAGCGGTTCATAAAAACTTTTTGCTACAATTGTATAAAGATATTTTGATAGAGATCGCCTCTGGTGATTGGGGGTTCTTTACCGACTTACTTCTCGTAAAATCAACAATCCATGCCTTCGGCAGCCATGCTTTCCGGTTGTCAAATTCTATCAAGATAGCTTTGCGGGTTTCATGCACAAGCAGAACATCTACCCATATATAGTCATAGTAAGCGTATGGAGCTTTAAGCAACCGCCATATATTAAACATGGCCACCTCTCTTTCTTCTTAGGCGCTCTGCGCCGAGTTGCATCCATGGTGGCATTTCGTATCTTTGCTGAGGTTGGCATACCCGCTTGCGCTCACTCGCACGGACAAGCAGCTTGCGGTATTTAATCTGTAAAGTATTAACTGGTAAATCCTGTAATTCTACCCACACCTTTGGCTTTTTGTTCTTATATCCGCGAACCATCTCTTTCTGCGTTGTTACAAGGCCCATATTGATAAGCTCCTGCCTTGCCTTATAAATGGTGGCATTTGCAAGGCTTGTTGCCTCTCTCAGCGCCTTAGCGCTGTAACAGCTCTTCCCTTCTACCCCGCCTGCTAAGACATAAAGAATATATAGCTTTGATGCTGAAGAGGACATGTCTCTTAAAAAACCTAATTCTTTTAAGTCTCTGTCTATCCAGCCAAATGGGTATAATTTTCTCATGCAACCCCGCTATGCTTAATTTTGGTCTTGAGATTGCTTCGTCGCTTCGCTCCTCGCAAAGACGAAACATTCAAATACTCTTTATTTCTCTTTACTCTATTTAATATGTATAGAGAGTTCAAAATCTGAAACATGCTATACTTAAAGCTGGTTTCAAAAATTGAAATATGCTTTTGGGATTGGGGAAAAAGAAAAAGGGAAGTTAGAATGTTTCTAACTTCCCTAATGCCTTGGGATTGCTTCGTCGCTTCGCTCCTCGCAATGACGAGCGCAATCCGTAACTCGTTACAACTCTTTAAGTTACAAGAGTGTCTGAATCGATGGTGACCCCAGCGGGACTCGAACCCGCGTAAACGGCTCGAAAAGCCGTTGTCCTAGACCGCTAGACGATGGGGCCACTAATAAATCGTGCCTTGTATTAACTAACCTACTGTCTCTGCGACAACAGAGGCCACTGCCGATACCTTATCTTTTGTGCCTTTAAGCGTAATAACGCATACCCCCTGCGTAGAGCGGCCGCTTTCCCTGATACCTTTTACGGATGTGCGAACAATTGAACCGCTTTCCGTGATAAGCATTATCTCATCATTTTCGGATACTACGCGCAGGGCTACAGCAAAACCGGTTTTGTCTGTTGTCTTTATGTTGATTATACCCTTCCCGCCTCGTGATTGTATTCTATATTCGCCAATAGGGGTTCTTTTGCCAAATCCTTTCTCGGATATTGTCAGCAAAGTCGAGTCAGCACGCGCTATCACCATACCTATCACAAGGTCTTTTTTGCCTAAAGATATCCCCCGTACGCCCCGGGCGGCACGGCCCATGTTCCTGATGGCACTGGACTTAAATCGAATTGCCTTGCCCTCTTTTGTGGCCAAGATAATGTCATCCTTGTCATCTGTGCATGCCGCCTCGATAAGCTTGTCCCCTTTTTCGATAGTAATGCCTATGATGCCGCCTTTACGCGTATTGGCATAGGCGGCAAGCTCGGTTTTTTTGACAACACCTTGTTCTGTTGCCATAAAAATATAACCGCCTTTTTCAAAATCCTTGACCCTTACAAAAGCACTTATGGCTTCTCCAGTAGACAGTTGGAGAAGATTAACAATCGCCTTGCCTTTTGATGCTCTTCCAGCCTGCGGGATTTCGTGCACCTTGACCATATACGCCTTGCCTGTGTTGCTAAAAAATAGTATGTGCTCGTGCGTTGTCGCGATAAATAAATGCTCGGCAAAGTCCTCTTCTTTAAGCTCGGCCCCCACCATGCCTTTGCCGCCTCTTTTTTGGCGGCGGTAAGCACTTACAGGCAATCTTTTAATATACCCTCCGTGGCTTATAGTAATCACCACATCTTCTTCCGCTATAAAATCTTCTATCCGCAGGTCCTCTACTTCACCTACAATATCCGTGCGCCTGTCATCACCGTATTTTTTTTGCATCTCAAGCAACTCTTCTTTTATGATGCCCAGGACGCGAACCTCGCTTGCCAGGATTGCCTCATATCCTTGTATTTTTTTGATCAATTCTAAATATTCCGCGTCTATCTTGGTGCGCTCAAGCGCTGTCAGCCGCTGAAGCTGCATCTCGAGAATAGCCTGAGCCTGACGCGTGCTCAGGTCAAAGTTTTTTTCAAGCGCATTTTTTGCCGACTGCGTATCCTTTGCGGACTTTATAGTCTTAATAATTTTATCGATATACTTAAGCGCTATTTTTAAACCTTCCAAAATATGGGCGCGTTCCTGGGCCTTGCGTAACAGAAAATCTGTACGCCGCCTTACAATCTCTTTACGATGGTCAACATGCAGATCAAGCATCTGGCGCAGGTTCAAGACCCGGGGCTGGTTGTTAACCAGCGCAAGCATAATAATACCAAATGTCGAGGCAAGTTGTGTGTGTTTGTAGAGTTGGTTTAAAATAACCTGCGCGGGCCTATCACGCCTAAGCTCCACAACAATCCGGATCCCGTCTTTGTCGGATTCATCTCGTATATCGGAAATGCCGTCTATTTTTTTATCCGTCACAAGCCTTGCGATAGACTCGATAAGGTTTGTCTTGTTTACCTGATACGGCAGCTCTGTTATGATAATGGCGCTCTTGCCGGCTTTTTGTTCCTCCACGCTGGCGCGCGCATGCAGTTTTATAATGCCGCGCCCTGTGGTATAAGCGCTCTTTATACCGCTTTTACCACAGATAGTCGCCCCTGTCGGGAAATCAGGGCCCCTTACAATCTTCATAAGGCCGCTCATATCTGTCTGCGGCTCATCTATCACTTTAATAATCGCGTTGATCGTCTCGCGTAAATTATGAGGCGGAATATTAGTTGCCATACCTACCGCGATACCGCTGCAGCCATTTACAAGAAGGGTAGGAAGCGCTGATGGCAGCAGCACCGGCTCTTTAAGCGAGCCATCAAAGTTTGGCGTGAAATCCACGGTCTCTTTATCAATATCCGCAAGAAGCTCATCCGCTATAGAGGCCATGCGCGCCTCCGTGTATCTCATAGCCGCCGCGGGGTCACCGTCGACCGATCCCCAGTTGCCCTGCCCGTCAACAAGCGGATACCGCAGAGAAAAATTCTGCACCATGCGCACCAGGGCATCATACACTGACGAATCGCCGTGCGGGTGATATTTTCCGAGGCAATTGTGAGAAAGTATGCCGTTTGCAATAAATTCGTGGTCCCCTTCGACTTGTATATCGTAGGTTTTTTCTGCAGGCGCTCGTTCGGTTGATGCCACGTTCATGAAATATATATCATCCCTGATAACATCTCTTAAAAAAGTGTAGAGCGGCGAGTTAACCTTGTGCAGCTTATCCAGTATGCCCCATTCGATAATCTGGGATTTCCTGAGCGCTTTTTCTTTAAGATCTGCCGCATATCTTATCTTGCAGCCCCCTGGATATTTTATGCCCGCCCTGAACTTGTTGCCTTCTCCGCCTTGATACCATCCTGCCCCTATGTGTTTTTCGCTTAATTCGCTAAAAACCATCGCGCCGCTATATGGTATAATGTCGCAATTTGATTTTTTTAAATTTCTGTTATTTAGTTCCGCGATCCTTTCTTGTTTCTTTTTATCAACCAGGTTTAGTTTGCCCGCTAAGAGTTTCGCGTTTATGCCTTTTAACTCCAGGGAATAAAATGCTTGCCTGGTATTGACGCGCCTGCCATTTATAACATCCCCCCCCCTTTTGTCTTTGTTTTTGTATTTCGCGCCGAACATACCGTAGTGTTGCAGCAAGACAAGAAGCTTATCAATTAAACATTCTGAAGTTGAGCCGTAGTGTATAACGCATCTCTCTTTATGAATACTGCCGTCTCCATCGACCAGCCCCGAAACAAAGGAAAAAACAACAGATTCAGGTGAATTAAATATTTGCTGTGGTATTGTTTTTGTGGCCGCCTTTGCCCCTTCTATCCCAAAATTTTCCCTTAAAAAATCCACCACATTTTTTCTGCAGGTTCTTGTCGTGTATTGACGGTGTGCGCTGATTACGTACTTGCCATGCGATACATAGATTTTTTCTTTGATACACGGCACATAGTTGAAATTGGCCATCAATATGTCTGCTATCTTTTCTATTGTTTCGCGCGAATTACAAGAAAAGCCTATTCTATAAGTGTCTTTTCTGCTCTTTTCCTTTGTTATCCATCCTTCGGCTATAAAAAATCCTAAAAGATAAGCCATATCTTCGTTTAGTTGCGCTGGGCACTGCCCGCCACAGCATTGACTCAATGCCGTTTTATGTTTGATATCCGGGTATGCGGCCCTTAAAACTACGTAGTCGTTGCTTGTTAGGTTTTTTGCTTCCTTCCACTCAAGCCCAAATTCTTTGTTTAGCACCTTAAATTTCTGTGAAGGGGTTGCTGTGGCTGTGTTTCCGTTGGCAAGGATAATTTTTACCAGTTCCTTGGGCGGCATTTCATACAACTCTGATACCGCGCAAATGCCCTTCTGCGTGTAAACACACTCTCCTCGTTTTACATCCTGAATAGGCACAAGCCCTCTGCTTGTCAAAACAAGTGTGTCTTTTACGAAACAATCCCCTACTATACGAGCGCTTTTTTTGTATGGCTTGGAGTACTGTAAGCTGAGCCCGTGCATAGTGTAAAGTATTCTGCGCTGAACAGGCTTTAGGCCGTCGCGCGCATCCGGCAGGGCGCGCCCGACAATTACACTCATAGCGTAATTAATATACGAGTCTTTTATCTCGTCTTCAACATAGCGCTTCGCTATCTTTTCACCTTGTGTGTACATTTATATTTCCTTTAGTCTGCTATATATCTAAGTTGGTAACTTCCCTCGCGTGCTTTTCGATAAACGCACGCCGCGGTTCAACCGCATCACCCATAAGCACTGTAAACATCTCATCCGCCTTAACCACGTCTTCTAACCTCACATTCAAAAGTGTGCGCCGCGCGGGGTCCATTGTTGTCTCCCACAGCTGCCCTGGGTTCATTTCGCCCAGGCCCTTGTAACGTTGCACAACCATGCCATGCCTGGCGCGCTCCTTGATCTTGTCTATCAGCTCTTTCAGGCTATACACAAGCGTGGTTTCGCCGTCTGCCCGTAATTTCAAGATTGGCTGCCGCTGGTCCTCTGATACCTTTTTACGTTTCGGGGCCTTTTCTACGTCTTCCGATTTAGGGTCATATGCTTCCACCAGGGGGATACCCAGCTTGTCAAGGCTCGCGATCGCCTGAGCGATGGTTTCTGCTTCAAAAAATTCGACCACATCGATATCTTTGGATGTTGGCGCTTCTTTGTCTGTTTCATTGTGCAGCTCTAACACCTTGCCGCTCTTTTTTTCATATTCCTTAACGATTTTCGCTAATTCCGCATCTGAATAAGCAAAATGGGCTATACCCTCCACTTTTACCATAAAAACGGGCACTTTTTTGGTTTTTGGCTGCACCAAAGACAGATATTTTATGAACTTTACTCCCCTGCGCTCTATTGCCTTGCCCATCTGCGCTATCTGTATTAATGTCGCACACAAGTCACGAGTCTGCTTGCTCGACAACTCTTGCGCCGGCCGGGTTTTGGATAACACCAGATCATCTGTGCCCATATCGAGCAGTAGGGCGTCCATTTCCGCTTCTGTTTGTATGTATTCTTCGCGTTTTCCGCGCTTGACTTTATAAAGTGGGGGTTGAGCAATGTAAATCCTGCCATCTTCAAGCAGTTTGGGCATTTGCCGGTAAAAAAAAGTGAGCAGCAGGGTGCGTATATGAGAGCCATCTACATCCGCGTCTGCCATCAAAATGATCTTATGATACCTGAGGCGTTCTGCATTGAACTCCTCGCCAATACCGCAGCCAAGGGCCGTGATAATAGTTTTTATTTCTTCATTCGATAAAATCTTGTCCAGCCGCGCCTTCTCTACGTTTAGAATCTTACCTTTCAGGGGTAATATGGCCTGGAAGCGCCTATCGCGTCCTTGCCGGGCACTATTATGGACAAAAACTCCGCCAGATAAGGCGAAATTATGGGTGTATGGAACCTCAATATCATAAACATCTATTTTTTGTTTCAGTAATCTCACGCTTCTTATTTTATGGTTAAATCCTTTCACCGCTTCAAGCAACTTAGTTTTATCGCCATCAAAAAATCGCTCTGTTATTGTATCCAGCTTGAGCAAGTTCTTGTTCTGCTTTGGCAGAAGCCTTCTATGCCTATCGTATGAGTTGGTACTACCCTCTTTTTCGTATACTTCTCTTAAAAATCTCATGCTGTGGCCCAAATAGGTCTTGCTATAAGCCAGCTTTCTTTTAGCCCTGAATCCATCTGTCCATTGTTCCTTTGTCTTTTCTCTTCTCCACGACAACAGGCTTTCGTCCTGCCATTGTTTCTTGGCCTCCATGGATAGGAATTCTCTCCATTCAGGGTGGTTTTGGGCATATGCCCTTACCTTCCCTGACTGCTTTTGTCTGTTTTCTGCAAAAGCCCAATAGCGTTTTTGGGCATCGCTGAGTCTCCTTAACAGGCGTTTTCTATATTCAGGGCTATTGTTGTAAAAAATTAGATATTTCTGTTTCATAAACTCTTTATAATCTTCGTCCTGCCATTGCTGCTTAGCCCTTTCACTCAATACCCCTGAAAGCTGTTTCATGGTGGCGGCCATTTTCTTTCTGTAAGAGGGTGTCCTTTTAATTTTGTTACATTTCTCTATGACGTCTTGCCTGTGAAGAGTTCTTTTTGCGTGTTTGCTATGAACCCCCAGGTGTTCCTTTCCGGAAACCCTGATAATATTGTCGGGGTTGTTGTTTAGTTTATTAAAATCAACGTGGTGCCTGTAGCTGCCGTTGCTTTCTTTGTATGCCTCGGTTTCCAGGTTATATATATCTGCCAGCTTATGGGTGAGGCCCCACTTGTGTGTTTTGGGGTTAAGCACCATTTCATATCCTTTGATCTTGATGCCTCCCTTTATTTCGGAAAGCTTTCTCCCCAATGGCATAAGGCTCATGCCGGGCACTAGAGCTCTTGCTTCGATAAAAGAAGCGTCTCTTAACATAAACTTATGGTCGGGGGTGCAAATTATTTTTTCGTTATTGTCTAGCGTAATTTCTGCCACGGCAGTGTTCTTTTTAGTACGTCTTGGATATAATATCTTCTCTATACCAACATTTCCGTCCTTCTTAACAGTGTAACAATAGTTGGTTTTTCCTTTATGCCATTCCTTCATAAGCTGCTTGAAAGAAAGGTTTCTGCCGTCTAACAAGGCTACTTTTGTTTCTCCTGAAAAGCAACCCCCGGCGCTGTCTCCTTCTACAAGATACACCTCGCACATCGAGGCATCTGTCTCTGAACAGTCGGATAGTTTGCCCGGGAGCCCGGACATTTCCAGGGCACCTTTCCGCCTGGTGAGTTCTCTCGCCTTGCGCGCTGCCTCGCGTGCCCTAGCCGCTACTGTAGCTTTTTCAATGATCTTGTTCGCCACTGTTGGGTTTTCTTCAAAAAAACTACTTAATGAGTCATTAACCATAGAGGCAACCACGCCTTCTACATCGGCATTGCCGAGCTTGGTCTTGGTCTGTCCTTCAAACTGGGGGCTTGGCATCTTTACGCTGATAATCGCTGTAAGCCCTTCGCGAATATCGTCCCCGGAAAGCACGGCCTCTGTGTTTTTAAGCAGCTTTTTATTTTTGCAATACTGGTTTGCCGCTCGCGTTAACGCGGACTTAAACCCGCTTAAGTGAGTGCCGCCTTCTATGGTGTTTATATTGTTTGCGAATGTGAAAAGGGTCTCTGCGTAGCTGTCGTTGTACTGCATTGACACCTCTACAGAGACGTCGTCTTTTTCGCGCTGAAAATATATCGGCTTTTTGTGTAATGCATTTTTGTTTTTGTTAAGGTGCTCTACAAACGATACAATGCCCCCGTCAAACTTAAACGTTTCCTCTTTGTCAGAGCGCTCATCGGCGAGCGTAATCTGCACTCCTTTATTCAAAAAAGCTAACTCCCGCATACGTGTAGCCAGCGTTTCGAAACTCAGGTCTATGCTGCGGGTAAAAATTGTCATGTCGGGCTTGAAAGTAACTTTTGTGCCTGTTTTATGGCTTTTGCCTATTACGGTAAGCTTGCTGGCTGTGCGGCCCTTTTTATATCGCTGATGATACACCTTGCCATCTCTGCGGACCTCTACTTCAAGCCATTCAGACAGGGCATTGACAACGCTCACGCCCACCCCGTGCAGGCCTCCTGAGACCTTATACATCCTATGGTCAAACTTGCCGCCCGCATGCAGTGTAGTCAGCACAACCTCCACCGCAGGCTTTTTCTGTTCTTTGTGCATGTCTACAGGAATGCCCCTGCCGTCATCGGTCACGGTAACACTATTGTCTACATGTATCACAACATCAATGTTGACGCAATAACCCGCCATTGCCTCATCAATACTGTTATCGGTGACCTCGTAGACCAGGTGGTGCAGTCCTCGTGTACCGGTATCACCAATATACATGGCAGGCCGTTGCCGCACAGCCTCGATACCCTCGAGCACCTGTATCTTGGTAGCGTCGTATTGCGTGTCTTGTGGGGCACATTTTGCCGGTGTGGTTGTTTCTGCGGCCTGGCGCTGTTGCGGCACACGCGCCGGCGCAGGCTGTTTCTTGTTTGTCTTTGTTTTTTGCGTAGTCACTTTATTCTCCGGCGCGCAGCCTGATTTTTATGTTGTATTGGGTTGATAATTGCTTGCGCAGCTGTTTTTCTATGTGCTGCCTGCGGTTGTGCAGATAATAAATCCACACGGAACTATCCACTGTCACGGTCAGTGTCTTATTGGTTATTTGCCGCGGGAAAGAGTGTTTCGCCGCTTCTTCACCCGCTGCTTCCCGCCACGCGCGCTCCAGTTGTTGCGTCGCCTGTTGTTGCGCTTGTGCTTTTGCTATGGTGGACTTGAGAATGTTTTTTATTTGTACTGGCTGTGCGCGTACCATGTTTTATGTTATCTGCATGGGCAGGACAATATATACATATTCGTCACGTATCCTTAGCACCCCGGGCTTCTCCGGGCCCGTAAATTCTATTTCCACCGTTTCTTCTTCTATGCTTTTCAAGACATCTAAAAGATATGTTGGATTAAACCCTATCTGCAGTTCCGCGCCCGAATAAACCACCTCAAGCTCTTCTGTGGTCTCCCCTACCTCCGGTGTTGTTTTACTAATTATGAGTTTATTTTTTGTCAGGTGAAGCTTTATTGCCTGCGATTCTACTGTTGTTAGCAGGCTTGCCCGTTTTATGGCTGGTATCAACTGTTCCTTGTTGATCGTTAGCGCGGTTTCTGTTTTGCATGGTATGGCCTGCTGGTAGTTGGGGAATTCACCCTCAATAAGCCTTGATATGATGGTGGTGTTGTCTATTTGGAAAACAATTTGATTGGTTGTAAATTTTATTAGCACACTGCCGTCTTCTTTTAGGGTTTTGAATAACTCTTGTACTGTTTTTGCTGGTATTATTATAGTTTGCCCCTCCCGCACCTCTGATTTATGTGGTTTCTTTATAATAGCCAGGCGCCTGCCGTCCGTTGCTATAATTTGCAGATGTTTCAGTTGGATCTCCATGCAAACCCCATTCAGCACATACCTGGTCTCTTCCTTGCTCATCGCGAACGCTGTATAGGTAAGCATTTGCTTTAGTGTGTTTTGTTGCATAGTAAGTGTTTGTGTGTTTTGATTGGTAGGTATATTGGGAAATTCTTCTTTTGGTATGGTTAGTATTTTAAAAACGGTGTTTTTGGTTGTAATTAATAAGATGTTGTTTTTTTTGGTTGTTATTTGTATATCTTCATTCGGAAACTCTTTAATGATATCCAGAAACCTTTTTGCGGGTATTGTGGTAGAGCCTTGCTCAAATACACCCGCTTCTTGTGTATGTGTTATGCCTATATTTAAATCTGTCGCGGTTATTTTAATTGCGGTTGGTTCTGTTTCAAGTAATATGTTCGCCAATATAGGGAGTGTATTTTTTTGGGCCACCGCCCCCATTACTATTTGTAAAGATTCTAGCAGTGCTTGTTTTGGTATAGTTATCCTCATATTAACACCCTCTATTTTATCTATTTATTTATTAAATATAATAGTATTAATAGTAATTGGTGTGGAAAGGTGTATAAACACCTAACCCCCACACCTAATTTGTTTTATAAGATTATCTACAATTTGTGTTAGTTGTGTGTTATTTACCATAGCCGACTCTATCTTGTTACAGGCATGCAATACGGTTGTGTGATCACGCCCCCCAAAAAAACCACCAATTTCTGTCAAGGGGGATTTGGTAAGTTCACGCGCTAAATACATAGCAATCTGCCGCGGGAAAGCCAACAACCTGGTTCTTTTTTTAATACGCATAGTGTTGGCGCCAACACTAAAATAATCCGCTACAATGCGCTGTATTTTATCAACAGTAATATCAAGCCCCCGCTTGGCCTCAACCTCTTGCAGCACATCTTTAACCGATCCCATACTCACAGGCTGGCCCATAAGAGATGAGTACGCGATTACGCGAATAAGCGCGCCCTCTAACTCCCTTATGTTTGTTTTAATATTTTCGGCGATATATAACAAAACCCCATCTTCAACCGAGGCGTTTGAAAACTCAAGTTTTTTTCTTAAGATCGCTACCCGGGTTTCTATATCTGGCGGCTGTATGTCTGTGACAAGCCCCCACTCAAACCGCGAAACCAGACGATTTTCCAGGGCAGGTATTTCTTTGGGGGGCCTGTCGCTAGAGACAATAATTTGCTTGTGGGCGTCGTATAGGGTGTTGAATGTGTGAAAGAATTCTTCCTGTGTCGATTCTTTACCGGAGAGAAACTGTATGTCATCAACCATTAAAACATCCAGTTGCCGGTAGTGGTCTTTGAATTTTTGCGTTGTACGGTTTTGTATGGCGCTGATTAGTTGGTTGGTGAATTTTTCGCTCGACATATACAACACCTTAAGCCTGGGGTGTTTTGTTAGGGTGTGCTGTCCAATCGCCTGCATTAAATGAGTTTTACCAAGCCCGACACCGCCGTAAATAAACAGCGGATTATAGGATTTAGCGGGTGATTCCGCAACAGCAGTGGCGGCAGCGTGTGAAAAACGATTACACCCGCCAATTACGAAACTGTCAAAGGTGTATCTGGGGTTGAAATTACTTTCTTTCGCGGCCGGAGCGCGTTCAAATGGATTCTGGAAAAGACGAAAACCGCCACGCTTATCCTGTGCGTGCGTATCGTCCTGCGGGCCCGCTTCTACCCTGGCCGGTGTTTGGTAGTCTATTGTTAGCTGCTCTTTCTCGATACTTTTTAGGGCGAGGCTTATCTGGCCTGAATAATGTTCTATAAGCCAGTCTTTAAAAAAAGTGTTTGGCACCTCGACGGAAATTGAATCCATTCCTGAGGACAGCTGCCTGGTGGGGGCGAACCACGTTTCATAACTTTGCGGGCTTACTTGTTTGCGTACGTGCTGCAAAACAGCGCCCCACGTACCATCAAGTGCTTGAGACATAAAACAAACCTCACTTTAATGTGTAATGGAAAAATAAGAATGCAATCATTATAACAAAAACTTGCCCTTTTGCAAGAGAAAAGTTTTTGCCTTGACTTAAAACCTTTTTATGCTATACTCGTTTTACTATGAAAAAACACTTAACAAATAAGTCTAATTTAAAGCGTAAGCGCAAACATGGCTTTAAAAAGCGCATGAGCACAGCAGGCGGCAGAAAAGTGCTTAAGCGGCGCAGGCGCAAGGGAAGAAAAACCCTGTCTGTATGAGGCGGGAATCGTCCGTGCGTATACCTGTGCGCCTAGCAGCTTACCGGCTAAAACGAATCTCTAAGACACGGGATTATCGGCACGCTTACACAGCAGGCACAAAGCTTTCGACGCAACTGCTTAAAATATACATTGTGGGTAGCCTGTTAGGCTGTACAAGATTGGGTATTGTGGTTGGCAGGCGTGTCAGCCTAAAAGCGGTTGTGCGCAACAGGATAAAGCGTGTAATAAGGCACTGGTTTAGTCAACACCTCCCAGCCGCGCTGCGCAATTCATATGATATCGCGGTTGTGGTGCGCCCGGGAGCTGCGCGCGAGAACTGCTCCGCGTCTCTACACATCGACTTAGAAACAGTACTAAAAAAATGGCCTTTGTAAATAAATTGCTCTGCCTGTGCGCTGTGTCTATGATTAAGCTGTATCAGCAGTGTTTTTTTGCCTACCGGCAATACGCGCGTTGCAAATACTTCCCCAATTGTTCTGACTATATGATTATGGCTTTGCAAAAATATGGTTTTTGGACAGGCGTAACGCGGGGCGTATGGCGTATAATGCGTTGCCACCCGCTGGCAAAAGGCGGGCTTGATTTACCATAATCAATATACAACCGTATCATAACATAACCCACCTTATTTAAAGGACTTATAATGAATACAGAAAAACGCTTAATGTTAGCAGTAGCCGCGTCAGTTGTTATTATTGTTTTATACCAAGCTTATATGAAGCAATTTGTGAAACCGTATCAGGCAGGAAATGTAAATGATACGGTTGCAACAGAGCGGGTTGTAGAACAATCGCCTGTGCCAAGCGTGGCGCAACAGGGGACAACAGCCGTTAGCCCAACCGTATCATATGATACGGTTACCATAAGTAACGATATAATGCAAATAGACACAACCGATTCTGGGGCAACGATTAATGAATTATTATTACGAGATTATTATAATAAAGAAGGTCAGCCTTACCCCTTGCTTGTGTACCAGGAGGGGCAACCCATGCTGTTTGAAACAGTTTTTCTCTCAGGCAACGTGCCCGGCAAGTGGCAATTAGACTACAGCCAGGGGCAAGTGGCCCGATATAAAATTGCAAGTGACGGTTTGGCCATATCAAAGACTATTACATTAGATAAGGCGAACCACTTTATTACGCTGGATCTTACAATAACAAACACGAGCCCAAAGCAGCAGCTAATACAGTATCGCGTGTATAACGGTTATATAGAAACAGTGCGTGGCCACATGGACAGTAGGTATCTGGGTGCTGATATCTTTGTGGATGGTAAGGCCCTCAGAAGACGCGCGTCAAGGGAAACCATGCAAGATGGCGAATTGATACCAGGTACACCAACATGGATTTCCACGCGCGGTAGGTATTTTTCGTTTCTTATGAAGCCCGGGCAAGATGCCGAGTCAGCGTTTGTGCAGAGCAGAGGTAAAAACGACCTTTGCACTGGTTTAGTCTCTTATCCTATTACCCTGATGCCACACAGCGTAGTTAAGCACACTTTTTGGGTGTATGCCGGCCCAAATGATCTTGATGCTATGATGGCTCTTGACCCAACCGCAACAGAGGTAATTAATTACGGCATTTTTCACATTATAGGTAGATTATTGTTTAAGGGCTTAGGTATGTTTTATCACTGGACCAACAACTATGGCGTAGCCATTATTTTGTTGGCGCTGGTGATAAGTTTAATTATGTTGCCGCTTACTCGTAAAAGCCTGCATTCCATGAAAGAGATGCAAAAGATACAGCCAGAGACAGAGCTCATACGCAAACAGTATAGTGATAACCCGCAAAAGATGAATAAAGAGATAATGGGGCTTTATAAAAAACATAAAATTAACCCTATTGGTGGTTGCCTGCCAATGCTTCTACAGATCCCGATCTTTTTCTCTTTATACCAAGTGTTGTTACGTAGCGTAGAGCTCAAGGGGGCTACTTTTTTATGGATAAAGGATTTGGCAGAACCAGATGCGGCATTTGCATTGCCATCTGCCATGCAAAACCTGCCTTTTCTAGGTGGGCACATCAATATACTGCCCATACTAATGGCTATTGCAATGGCATTCCAGCAAAGGTTATCGCAGGGCGGTAGCCAGAAAATGTCTGAGCAGCAACGCCTGATGGCAGGGATAATGCCGATTATGTTTGGTATGATATTTTATAATATGCCCTCAGGGCTCGTGCTATATTGGTTTACCAACACGCTCTTCATGCTTGTTATACAGGAAGTGGTGTTAAAGTCACGTTTTTTTGCAAAGGCAGTATAGTAGCAATTTTTATATCTTTTATGGTTGACAAAGCAGTCGTAATGGTATAAAATTTCTATAGTAAGTAGCATAAGTTGTGACCAAAGTGTTATGGCGAGTGGGGCATGTTCCACGTGAAACTTATGCGGAGAGGACTCAGTGGGCAAGACAATAGCAATATGTAATCAAAAAGGTGGTGTAGGCAAAACAACCACTTCTATTAATCTTGCAGCATCCCTTGCTCTTTTGGGCGCAAATACCCTGTTGGTTGATCTGGACCCGCAAGCGAATACTACAAGCGGCGTGGGCATAGATAAGAAAACTATTGCACACAGCATATACCACGTGCTTATTGGTGCGCAACCGTTAAAAAGTGTTGTTGTGAATACGGCTATTGATAAGATGTCTTTAGCCCCAGCAGATATGCATCTTAACGGCGCGCAAATAGAGCTGGTTAGCGCATTCAACAGGGAAAAGCGGTTAAAAGCTAGCTTAGAAGCAATAAAGCAAGAATACGATTTTATATTAATAGACTGTCCGCCAAGCTTGGGCCTGCTTACCATTAATGCCCTCACTGCTGCTGATACCACGCTTATACCATTGCAATGCGAATATTATGCCATGGAAGGCTTAAGCCAGTTGCTTCATACGATTAAACTCGTGCAGGACCACCTTAACCCAGCCTTGGCCATAGAGGGGGTTGTTCTTACAATGGCAGATTATAGGACGAACCTGACTAATGAAGTTATAAGCGAAGCAAGGGCATTTTTTAAAGACAAGGTATATAATGCTATTATCCCCCGCTCTATTCGGCTGAGCGAAGCGCCTGGTCACGGGCAACCTGTTATTTTGTATGACAAACATTCAAACGGTGCTGTGGCTTATCAACAACTTGCTGTAGAGATACTTAATCATAACAACCTTATTAGCAGTACTTTACAAAGCATATCAAGCCTAACTAACAAACAACCCACAGAAACCATACATAGCGCAAATAATAATGTTGAGCCAGCATGTGTGGACACAGCCAACACTCAAAACCCAACACTTAACCCCCAAAACTTAACACCTAATACCGAGCCCATAAGCGGAGGAGAGCATGGATAAACGTAAGGCCCTAGGGAGAGGTTTCCAGGCATTAATGCCTGATATGGATAGTGATAGCAATACTGCGAACATCTTAACAGCTCAAACAAGCGCCAGTGTGCATATGCTGAGCGTAGATGAAATTATACCAGGCAGATATCAACCGAGATCAGCTTTTAAGCAGGAAAAACTTGACGAGCTAATCTCATCGATTAAAGAAAAAGGTGTTGTCCAGCCGGTCCTTGTCAGGCGGACAGATGCCGGCTATGAGCTCATAGCCGGAGAGCGCCGCCTGCGCGCAGTAAAGACATTAGGCCTTAAAACCATGCCCGCGATTATCAAGGACGTGGATGATCTTAATGCTATGGAGATGGCGCTTATTGAAAACCTCCAGCGCGAAGACCTAAACCCAATAGAAGAAGCTCATGCGTATCAGCGTCTCAACCAGGAATTCCACTTCACACAAGAACAGATTGCCCAAGCTATAGGCAGAGACAGGGCATCTGTGGCTAACACACTGCGCTTGCTTAACTTGCCGGATAAAATACAGCTCTTAGTGTCAGATGACATAATACAAATGGGTCACGCGCGGGCATTGCTTGCTGTGCCCGATGCGCAAAGGCAGATGCGCCTATGCGAAAAGATAATAAACAAAGGCCTGTCTGTGCGCGAGGTTGAGCATATGGTGCGGCCGCACGCGCAGCAACGCAGACAAAAGCCATATGGCGTTACGCAGGATCCACACACCCAGGCGGTAGAGGAAGAACTTGAAAAAATATTAGGGACAAAAATCAGCATACACCACAGAAAAAAACGCGGAAAAATAATAATAGATTATTTTTCGCTGGATGACCTTAACCGCATAATCGAGATAATTAAAAAATGACAGCGTGTGTCATTTAAAATAGCAATTGACATTTCTCTATCTCTATATATAATATATCAATACACAAACAAGAGACAATTTTTATGAAAGAAGCTACATTAGTTCTTATCAAGCCGGACGGGCTTAAAAAATCCCTTACAGGAAATATCCTTACGCGGCTTTCCGAAACTAAGCTTGACATAGTCGCGACGCGCATAGCCCATGTTAGCGTTGAGTTAGCTAAAGAGCATTACAGGGCGTTGGCAGGTAAACCGTTTTTTGCCGAACTCATCAAATATATACAAGGCGAGCTGCATGAAAAACGCAAAGTTATGGCAATGGTGTATTGTGGAGAAGGCGCTATAGAAAAGGTGCGCAAGATAGCAGGCGCCACCAACCCGGAAGAGGCTGACTCGGTAAGTATACGCGGCCAATATGGGCGGATTACCACAAAGGGCGTCTATGAAAATGTTATACATGCCTCTGCCAATACTGAAGACGCGGAGCGTGAAATCAAGCTGTGGTTTAACCCTTCGGAAATTATCGTCGATCTATACCCCACAAAAGAAGCGGAATTGGCCATACGCGGTAAGGTATGGGCTTAATCGTTAGCCCCGGTTATTTGCAAACCACTCAAAACAAAGGTAAAATATATGTTGCTTAGCATGACAGGTTTTGGCAAGGGCGAGGCCTCAGGAAAGCCAGGTGTAGTGAAGATAGAGATCAAGAGCTTAAATTATAAATTTTTTGAAGTGATAAGCAAGCTTCCGCCCAATCTGGCAGTATTTGAGGACAGAGTAAGAGAGTTGCTTCAAAAAAGGGTGGCAAGAGGTAGGTTGAATCTTTTTCTGGCATATGATACTAATGCTAAAAAAACAGACGAGGTGCACCTTAATAAGGATATAGCAAAGCAATATTATAACAGAATAATCGCCCTAAAACGCTTTTTAGGCGCCAAAGGCGATATCAGTATAAGCCAGATTATAAATCTGCCGGGGGTTGTAGAATATAAGCCGCAGGAAGAGAAGACGAATAATCTGTGGCCTCTTATACGGCAAGCCCTGGTGCTCGCGATTGATGATCTGCAAAAGGCCAAAGCCCGCGAAGGCCTGATGCTTAAAAAGAATGTCCGCAATATCGTCAAGGAGATAGAGACCTCATTGCGCAAAATACAGATTCGTTCACCGCAGGTTACCAATGATTACAGAAAGAGGCTGTTAAAAAATGTCAAGGATTTAGCGGGTACCAAGCGTGCGTTAAACGGACAGCGCATCGCGGAAGAGGCCGCGGTGTTTGCTAGAAACTGTGATATAACAGAAGAAACACACAGGATAGCCGCGCATATAACAGGTTTTAAAAAGGTGCTTCTTAACAGCGGCGAGGCCGGCAGGCGGCTGGATTTTATAGCACAGGAAATGCATAGAGAGGTAAATACGATAGGGGCGAAAGCAAATGATTTTCCCATAGCAAAGGAAGTTATAAAGATAAAGAGCCAGATAGACAAGATAAGAGAGCAGGTGCAGAATGTCGAATAAGAAAAACTTCGCCACCCTTATCAACCTGGGCTTTAACAACGTGGTTGTAAAGGAAAAAATAGTGGCAATAGTATCTCCTGATGCGGCACCTATAAAGCGCTTAAAGGAAGAGGCGCGGCAAAGCAAAAAACTTATTGACGCTACAAGCGGTAGGCGCGCGCGCGCGGTTATTATAACAGAAAGCGACCACGTGATTTTAGCAAGCGTTCAGCCCGAGACCATAGCCCAAAGGTTTAAGTGATGGTAATGCCTGCCTTACCTCCGATAGTATTAAAAAAGATAAAAACAAAAGGCAGGCTTTTTGTTGTATCAGGGCCTTCAGGCTGCGGCAAAACCACGCTGTGTGAAAAACTGCTGAAACAGAACTTAGGCCTTGTCCGGTCAGTGTCAGTTACCACACGCGAAGCCCGCGGGACGGAGCAGCATAAAAAAGATTACATCTATACAAGTACGGCGGATTTTAAACACCAGCTGGGTAAAGGGTTGTTTTTAGAGTATGCTCAGGTTTTTGGTAATTATTATGGCACCCCGAAACGTTTTATAGAAAATAAACTGGAACGAGGCAAGGATGTTTTACTGAACATAGACGTTCAGGGGGCCGCGCAGATAAAGCGAAAATCAAAAGATGCTGTTCTGGTATTTATCCTGCCGCCATCTATACAAGAACTCAAAAGGCGCCTTTTGGGGCGCTTAACCGATACAAAAGCACAGATACGCAAGCGGCTTACTATCGCGCGGACAGAGTTAACGGCAATTAATAGTTATGACTATTATGTGATTAATGGGAACCTGAAGGCCGCGGCTGAAGAATTAAAACATATTATAATGGCCTCGCGGCGCAGAATATTATAGGAGGACGATTTGGATAAAATAAACATAGACTTAGAAACACTTTATAATAAGACAGGCAGTATCTATAAGCTGGTTGTAATGGCAGCCAAGCGCGCGATAGAGATAAACGCGGGTGCCGCGCAGTTAACGCAGCACCAGAAAGGTAATGTTATCGCGACAGCCCTGCAGGAAATATCAGAAGGCAAGGTATCTTTCAAGGCGCGTAAAGCATAATAAGACAGATGCGAAAAACAAACGGAAAGAAACATACAGTTCTTCTTGGCGTATGTGCCGGGATAGCGGCCTACAAAGCGTGCGACGTTATAAGCTGTTTGCGCAAAGATAATATAGATGTCGTGGTATGCATGAGCAAAGACGCGCACCATTTTATAACACCTCTTACATTACAGACATTATCCGCCAACAAGGTTTTTGAAGGCATGTTTGCGCGTCAGCAGGATTATAGCCCGGTTCACATATCGCTTGCCGAGAAAGCGGACCTTGTGCTTATTGTTCCGGCAACAGCGGATATTATAGCAAAAACAGCGCACGGAATCTGCGATGAACTGCTTACCTGTACCATTGCCTCCACTGCCGCGCCTGTCTTATTTGCCCCCGCGATGAATAGCCTGATGTATAAGAATAAAACACTGCAGGCAAATATCAGCACATTAAAAAAACTCCATTATCATTTCGTAGGCCCTGTAACAGGCCGTCTTGCCTGCGGCACAACAGGTATCGGGCATATCGCGGATACAGATGATATCCTGCGTAAGGCCAAGACCCTCCTTAAATGATCCCGCTTAATATATTAATTACAGCAGGTCCGACACACGAAGCGATAGACCCTGTGCGGTTTATTACCAACCACTCCACAGGCCAGATGGGCTATATAATAGCGCGCAAAGCCCAACGCGCAGGCCACAAGGTAACGCTTATAAGCGGGCCAGCGGGCCTTAATCCCCCGTCACATGTGCGGATGATCAGTGTGCGCACCGCGCGGGAGATGTTCGGCAAGGTAAAAACTTATATCAAAGGTAAAGATTGTCTTATTATGTCTGCGGCAGTGTCAGATTTTCGCCCTATTGTGTGTTTAGCAGGTAAAATGAAAAGAAAGAATAGCCCGGGGGTGATTCGTCTTCAACAAAATCCTGACATACTCTCCTGGGTGGGCAAGCATAAAGGGAGGCTTATTGTAGCGGGTTTTTGCATGGAGACGAAAAATCTTTTAAAGCACGCTAAAGAAAAACAGAAAACAAAAAATGCCGACTTTATGATAGCAAACAGGATAACGAAACTCAACACGCCATTTGGGGCAGGCCCAACAAGCGTCGCTATCCTGTGCCCTGGCAATAAAACATTACGCTTACACAACGTAAGCAAGGATAAAGTAGCCGGAATTCTGCTTGATAAAATACAGAAATTGTGGTATAAAAAACATCCTCAATAAGATTTACCCAGGGCGTGGTACCCAAGCGGTAAGGGAGCGGTTTGCAAAACCGTTATTCACCGGTTCGAATCCGGTCCACGCCTCCATTCTTAATTATTCTATAATTCTAATAATCCTATCTCTCGCGATAACTGTATTTGCACAGCAATTAAAGCTATATGAAGTATCTCCTACAGATTGGGCCTCACTCTCAGAGATGGAAAAAGAAATATTTGTTGCCCAGTCCTGTCAGGAGATTATGGAAATCGGCAAAGAAAAGTTTGCTATCATCCCTGATGTGAAGATGATTGTCAGGGCTCTGGATGCAGGTGTTAAAGAAGTTAAAAAAGAAAACCCAAAAATCACCATGTTTAAACTTCTATACCATTCCCTGAAAGATACTGGATATTTTGTACAACACTAAAAGCGAGGTTAGATATGACTTGCCCCCTATTAGATTTATGCAAATGTGACGGAGCGCAAATATGTTTATTCTGTAAAGTACTCACAGGTATAGCTATTGCTGTGGCAGCTGGTGCAGTGGGGTATGTTGTAGGTAAAAGGAAAAGAGGTTAAGCATAAAATAGCAGAAATGGGTTGACTTATCATTAAAGGTATGGTAAATTTATTATGCAAGGTTTACATATGTAAATGATGATAATGTGGTTTACAAAAGTAAATAGAATTTAGCTAGTTTACAAGGTGGAATAAATGGAAAACAAAGAGTTTATGTCAATACCTGAGGCTGCAAAAGTGCTTGGTTTGAGCCGACAAGCAGTGCATAAGAGGGTTAAAAATGGGAAAATCGAGGCAATTAGGATAGGCAGAAACTACGCTATTCCTATAAAGAATTTAATCGGCGTGGTGAACAAAAGTCTTCAAGATGAAGATAAGGACAAAATACGTGATATAGTGAAAAGGGTCGTTGAGGAGTATGGAGAAGTGCTTAAATTGCTGGGTGATGGATAATGGCAAGTATTTCATTAGAAGAAGTTCAGTTTATAGCGCATGAATTAGCCCAGCAAAAACTAGGCTTCAATGAGCCAATACCGAGTTTTACTACACGTTATCCAAAAATATTGGAAAGCTGTTTAGCGGCCCCATTTCAAACATTTTCTAGAAAGGAACTATATCCAGGATTAGTTAACAAAGCAAGTATGCTGTTTTACCTTATGATTAAAAACCATCCTTTTCAGAATGGCAATAAAAGAGTAGCTGTAACAACCTTATTATTTTTTCTTGCCAAACATAAAAAGTGGATAAAGGCTAATTTTAGAACGCTATACCACTTTGCTGTCGACGTTGCTCAAAGCGATGCCAAGAAAACGAAGCAAATGCTGTTATATATAAAAAATTTCATAGAAACTTTTATGGTGGATATCTAGAATGGCTATATACAAGAAAAAAACAGATTACTACATAGACTACTACGCTAACGGTAGGCGTATACGAGAGAAGGTAGGTTCATCTAAGACTCTTGCTGAGAATGTTCTGCGTAAGCGCAAGCTTGCCATAGCAGAGAATAGATTCCTTGATGTTAGGAAGCAGAATAAGATTAAGTTTGAAGAGGTTAAGGATATACGAAAATCCTTCTGGACAGCCTGTAAGGAATCTGTTATATTAAATGTCCGTTTCCATGGGCTAAAGTACACTTTTACATTTATAAGCAGTTAGGTTCTTCGGGCGCATAGCTCAGTTGGTTAGAGCGCCACGTTGACATCGTGGAGGTCAGAGGTTCAACTCCTCTTGTGCCCACCATTTAGTTGACAGATAAGTAAAAAAACGCGTCCTGCTTAAAACAGGACGCGTTTTTTTTGCAAAGACTATTTTTTAAACCGGGCGCGGGGTATGCGGAGGCCAGGGCTCTTTACGTTGGTCAATGACAAAACAGCTGCCAGGCATATTTTTCGCTTTTTTCTTCACCTCAGCGGCTATATTGGTTACCTCGCCGTAAGAAGCAATAGGCCTTATCATATTGCTTATGCCCGCAAGAGATATAGTCATTATAGGGAACTTTATTATCTCATCACCATGGCGCGCTTTTGCCTCTATGTAGCCTTTGCCAAGATCCTCATTATCATATAATGGCCTTATGCGCTTATCGAATTCAGTAGTTATGCAGCTGCTGATATTGTCCGCTCTTTCAGGCGCAGTAAGTAATATAAAATCATCCCCACCCTCATGGCCTATAAAATCATCCGCGGAACCGTTTTTTCCCACAGCCTCTTTGAAGATCTCAGCGGTAAGCTTTATGGCGTCATCGCCCTTATGTATGCCGTATTTGTCGTTGAATGCCTTGAAATTATCCAGGTCGCAGTAAATCACAGTGAACTTCTCATTTTTTGATATACGCTCCTCCACCCGTTCCTGTATTACTATATTACCGGGCAGCTTAGTCAGCGGGTTGGCATTCTCTGCCCTCTGGCGCATTTTTTTAAGGTCTATTGCCATCAAATTAAATGTGTCGGAAAGTTCTTCAAGCTCATCATTTGTATTAATATGAATCCTTAGATTTAAATCACCGCCAGCGATTTCTTTTGTAGCGGTGTTAAGCAATGATATAGGCCTTGTTACCCGCTTTGACAGCATGATGCCAAAAAATGTTGATGAAATAATAACTATTATTACAGTAAGTATCAGAGGCGCGTAAACCTGCTTAAGCGCGTCCTGCATATTGCCAAGAGAGATATCAAGACGCCCGACATAAGATGTACCGTCCTCCTTGGGCCTTATTGGTATATATAATGCAATAGTCCTTGTATGCTTGTCTACATAGGTATTGATACCCCTTGCGGACGAGCCGCCTTGCAGTGCCTGGCTGATCTGCGCTAATTCTGCGGTTGAGGCTTTTTTGCCAGTATATAGGTTATGGGTAGATGCCTTTATAGCCCCATCGTCTGAATATATATAGGCAGTATCAAAAAGCCCGGACTGGGTCAGCTGGTTTAGAGAGTTATGAAGAGTTTTGCTGATATTATCCTGCGCGCCAGGCTCGTTTAAAGATTTTTGTACTGCATCTTTTAATATCTGAGCGGCTAATCGCGCCTGCAAAGAGTTGAAAAGGGTGATTACGTGCAGCTGATTCTGAACCTGTATTGCCGCAAAAGCGCTTATGAGGACTACGGCAAATATAATTATAGCAGTCGTAATTCTATTTTTTAAAGTAACGCGCATATAGTTTCCCTGTTTAAATTACACTTATTTTACTATAAAGTATATGCAATGTCAATACTCATGGGCAAATGGCCTCGGTATTTATTGACAAAGCACGGGTTTTTTGGTATATTACGCTAAACAAGTTGCCCGTTAATCATATAAATACAACAAGGCGCCGGGATGGCGGAATTGGCAGACGCCTTGGACTTAAAATCCAATGGGTAGTAATACCCGTGCCGGTTCAAATCCGGCTCCCGGCACCATAACATAGAAAAGAATATGGACATAGAGATATTAAGGCATAGCACAGCGCACGTTATGGCGCATGCAGTAAAAAGTTTATGGCCGGATATCAAGATAGCGATAGGCCCTGCTATATCCGAAGGGTTCTACTATGATTTTGATAAAAAAACCCCGTTTTTGCCCGAGGATCTTGACCTTATTGAAAAAAAGATGAAAGAGATCATAGGGCAGGACCATAAGTTTATAGAAAAGAAAGTGAGCAAGGATCAGGCACGCGAACTTTTTAAAAACCAACCATACAAACTCGAGCTGATAGACGGGATACCTGAAGGCGAGATAACCGTTTATTCTGGCGGCGATTTTTATGACCTGTGCAAAGGCCCACACATATCTTCAACAGGCGCAATAAAGGTGTTCAAGTTATTAAGCATAGCAGGCGCTTATTGGCGGGGCAGTGAAAAAAATCCAATGCTTCAAAGGATATACGGCACAGCTTTTTTTGCAGACAATGAACTTAAGCAGTATTTACATTTAATTGAAGAGGCCAAGAAGCGAGATCACAGGAAGATTGGACGTGAACTCGGGATTTACCTGACAGATGATTCTGTGGGCGCAGGTCTTATAATCTATCAGCCCAAGGGTGCTCTCCTGAGAACGATTATAGAAGACTGGGAAAAGAAGGAGCACTTAAGAAGAGGTTACGATCTTATAATCAGCCCGCATATATATAAATCAGATATATGGATTCGTTCAGGCCATTACGAATTCTATAAAGAGAATATGTATATGTTCAAGGTTGAGGATGAGGAATATGCTGTAAAGCCCATGAACTGTCCAGGGCATATGCTTGTTTATGGGTCAAAGACGAGAAGCTACCGTGAGCTTCCACTTAGGCTTTTTGAATTAGGCACGGTGTATCGAAACGAAAAAAGCGGTGTATTGCACGGCCTGCTGAGAGTAAGAGGTTTTACGCAGGATGACGCGCATATATTTTGCCTGCCCGAACAGCTTAAAGTAGAGATAAAGGATGTTTTGGATTTTGTAGTTTACGCGCTCGGGGTATTTGGTTTTTCCGATTATGCTGTTGAGATAAGTACGCGCCCTGAAAAATCCATAGGAAGCGACAAAGACTGGCAGGAGGCAACATCCGCCCTGACAGAGTCTTTAAATGAAAAGGGCATATCTTATATAATAAATGAAGCTGATGGCGCGTTTTATGGGCCTAAGATAGATATCAAATTAAAAGATTCACTTAACAGGGCATGGCAGTGCGCTACAATACAATGTGACTTTGCTCTTCCGGAGAGATTTAACCTGGAATATATAGCACCGGATGGGACGGGAAAGAGGCCTGTGATGATACACAGGGTTATACTGGGTTCCATGGAGCGCTTTATAGGGGCACTTATAGAGCATTATGCTGGTGCTTTCCCATTGTGGCTTTCACCCGAACAGATAAGGGTTGCCCCTATTACGGACAATCAGCATGCTTACGCTAATAAGGTTTTAGAAGCCCTGTCAGAGTGCGGCTTCAGGGCAAAGCTTGATCCAAGAAACGAGACCATAGGATATAAGATACGTGAAGCCCGCTCAGAAAAGATACCATACATGCTTATTATTGGACAAAAAGAAGAGCAGGCAGAAACGGTTGCCGTAAGAAGCAGGCAAAAAGGCGATGAGGGCCCTGTCAGGATTGAACAGTTTATAGAGAGAGTGAAAAAGGAAATCAACAACAAGAGCTAGCATTAGGAAGGAGGGGGTTATTATACAAAATCGTTTAAGAGTAAATGAGCAGATCAGAATAAGTGAAATAAGGGTGATAGGAGCAGAAGGTGAACAGCTTGGTGTTATGACTCCGCAGGCTGCTTTGGCTAAGGCGCGTGAGACAGATCTCGATTTGGTTGAGGTTGCCCCGACGTCAAGGCCCCCTGTTTGCAGGATAATGGATTACAGCAAGTTTAAATATGATCAGGAAAAAAAAGAAAAAGAGGCAAGAAAACGCCAGCATATAATAAAGATAAAAGAAGTGAGATACAAGGCCACCATAGAAGAGCATGATTACTGTACCAAGCTTACCCATATAAAAGATTTTCTTCAAAAGGGCAATAAGGTCAAGGTCAGCCTGCGGTTTAGAGGCAGAGAGATGGCTCATCAGGAAACAGGCAGGGCTCTGATGCAGAGGGTAATTAATGATATAATCGGTGTGGGTGAAGCAGAAAAGCCGCCATCAAAAGAAGGCCATTTTCTGAATATGGTGCTTAACCCTAAGTAAATGAGGCCACCCCCATTCTTGCTTTCGCAAGAAAGCATGGGGGGAAGGATCTACAGAGCTAGATTCTTCGTCGCGCTTTATGACAAAAGCACATAAATTACGCATAAATTTACAATAGGAGCTCATTATGCCAAAACTAAAGACAAGAAAATCTGTTAAGAAACGTATAAAAGTTACTAAGAGGGGCAAGGTAAAAGTGAAAAGGTCCTTCTCGGGGCACCTTTTAACCTGCAAAAACAGAAAACGAAAGCGCCATATGAAGAAAAAGACGGTTTTAACAAAAGCAGAATCCGCTAAACTGCGCGCGATGATTCAATGAGGCTAGATTCTCCGCCCTCCGGATTCTGAATAACAGTAATTATAAGCATGTAATTGACAAAGCAGTTATACACAAAATAAGGAGTGATATATGGCAAGAGTAACACACGGTGTTTCATCAAGGAAGAGAAGAAAGCGGACACTAAAGGCCGCCAAAGGTTACAGAGGGGGCCGCGGCAAGCTATACAGAACAGCCAAAGAAACCGTTGCCAGGGCCAGGGCCTATTCGTATAGAGATAGGAAGGTAAAAAAGCGTGATTTCCGTTCTTTATGGATAACAAGAATAAACGCGGCATGTAAGATAAACGGCATAAAGTATTCAGAGTTTATCGACGGGTTGGCTAAGGCGAAGGTGCTTATAAACAGAAAAGTATTGGCAGAGCTGGCTGTATCGCATAAAACCGCTTTTAAAAAAATAGTCGATATCGCTAAACATAAAAAACAATAAAGTGTTCACACACTAAGCGCATGCGCAAACACAAACTACAGCCTCCACAGGTCATAGTATTAAGTTTTCTTGCCGTTATAATATTAGGGGCAATACTATTAAGCCTGCCCATTGCCACAGTTGCGGGGCAACGGATAAGTCTTGTTGACAGCCTCTTTACCGCTACAAGCGCGGTATGCGTCACAGGCCTTGTTGTTAATGATATAAGTACTTTTTTTTCTCCTTTTGGGAAGCTTGTCATGCTTTGCCTGATACAAACAGGCGGGTTGGGTATTATGACATTTTCTACGATGTTTGCCATACTATTAGGGCGCAGGCTTTCCATATCTGAGAACATAACAATTAAAAGTGCTTTAAGCCATACAAGGATAGAAGGCCTAAGCAAGCTCGTTCTTTATATTATTTTATTTACATTCACTATCGAAATAATTGGCGCGGCGCTGTTATATATCAGGTGGTCGCGGATTTTTAACTGGGGCATGCTTGTAACAGCAGAACAGGCGATATTCCATTCTGTGTCAGCTTTTTGCAACGCGGGATTCTCCCTTTTCCCGCATAGCCTGGAGACTTTTTCAAAAGATGTTGTTGTTGTATCCGTATTTTCCCTGCTTGTTATAATTGGAGGCTTAGGGTTTGTTGTTTTTATGGATATACCAAAGCTTAAATTCTGGAGAAAAGACAGAAGACTTATATTATCTCGTATCAGCCTGCAGACAAAAGTAGTATTCTTAGTTTCATTTTTTCTTATCATAGCGGGTGCGTTAGCAGTTTGGTTTTTTGAAAATGATTTTGCCCTGCGTGGTATGGGCATAAAAGAAAAAATATTGTCATGTTTTTTTACATCTGTTACAACGCGCACAGCGGGGTTTAATGTTCTTGGCACGGCGTCGCTGCGGCCCGTTACGCTGTTTATGATGATAATGCTTATGTTTGTAGGGGCATCCCCGGGTTCAACCGGAGGAGGTATTAAAACAGTTACGCTCGGTATTATTATAGCTGCATTTTATTCAATGTTTCGAAACAGGGACAGGATAACTATTTTTAAAAGAACAATACCAAAGGAGACCTATCGACGCGCCGCCGTTATAGCCTTTCTCGCTTTAGCTGTTGTATTGTTATCAACTTTTTTGCTTTCTGCTACAGAGAGCGTTCCGGCGCATAGCAGTCATTATTTTCTAAGCATGCTGTTTGAATCAACATCGGCCTTCGGCACAGTAGGCCTGTCAATGGGCATTACGCCAACTCTTACGGGCTGGGGAAAGATTATTATAATATTAACAATGTTAATAGGCAGAGTAGGCCCGCTTACTCTCGCGCTTGCTATAGCGATGAGAAGCGAGAAGGTGGAGTATCGTTATCCGGAAGAGAAATTAATGGTCGGGTAATTTAGTTCGTAGTTCATGCCTGCCTGTCGGCAGGCAGGGTTCATAGTTTGTAGATTAAAACATTTAGGCTATGAACTATGAACTCATAACTATGAACAATGAAACCAGGAGAAGAAAATGAGACAGTTCGCCGTGATAGGATTAGGAAGATTTGGTTCAAGCGTGGCTAAGACCTTAAGTGAAAAAGGTTATCAGGTCCTGGCAATAGATATAGCCGACGATAAGGTGCAGGATTTTTCAGAGATTGCATCGCAAGCAGTCTGTGTTGATGCCACTGATGAAAAGGCCCTAAAGGCAGTTGGGGTGGATTCTGTAGACGTAGCCGTAGTAAGTGTCGGCAACAACATAGAGGCATCTGTGTTGATAACGCTTGTGCTTAAAGAGATTGGCATCAAAGAGATTGTTGCCAAGGCGGTTTCAGAGGAGCAGGGCAAGGTGCTGGAGAAGGTAGGGGCTGACAGGGTGGTATTTCCTGAAAGAGATATGGGTATTCGCGTAGCTAACTCTCTTACATCACCAAAGGTAAGCGAACACATAGACCTTTCCTCCGCCTGTAGTATTATAGAGATAAAAGCGCCAAAAGACTTTATAGACAAAAGCCTTAAGCAGTTGAGCGTAAGAGTGAAATACGGGCTTAACATTGTTGCCATAAAAAGTATTGATGAAACAGGGGCTGAGTCAATCAACCCTACGCCTGAAGCGGATTACAAGATAAAGGCCCTTGATAAGCTTATGGTGGTAGGCCCTAATGAGAAAATAGAAAAGCTTAAGCAGAAAGAATAAATAAGTGAAAGAGCGTTTAAAAGAAATAGAAATACAGGCCTTATCTGAAATAGACGCGGCCTCTACGCGGCAGGCCCTTGAAGTGATACGCGCGAAATATTTAAGCAGAAAAGGTGTTCTATCCCGGCTTTATAAAGAACTCGGTTCGGTTGATGAACAGGACAGGCCCGCAATCGGGCAGGGAATAAACAGGCTCAAAGCGATCTTTGAGCAGGATATAGCGCAAAGGCTGCATGAGCTTTCCGCCAAAACAGGCCCGGCAGAAAGTGAAGCATTTGATATCACTATGCCAGGCATTTACCCTGATATCGGTAAAAAGCACCCAATAACAAAAACAATTGATGATATATGCGGGGTTTTTTCCCGCATGGGTTTTGCTATCATAGAAGGCCCTGAGATAGAGACCGAATTTAATAATTTCGAAGCACTTAATATACCGCTTGATCATCCCTCGCGGGACACATTCGATACTTTTTATCTTGATACAGAAAATTTTGAAACAGACCCGCAGAAAAGACGCCTCTTAAGAAGCCACACATCCCCGGTACAGATTCGGTATATGCAAAAGCACAAGCCGCCTTTTTCAATTGCTGTGCCCGGCAAGGTTTTCAGGCCCGACGCTACAGACGCGAGCCACTCTTTTATGTTCCATCAGATTGAGGGGCTGGTTGTCGGAGACGGGATAAATTTCGCTAATCTTAAATGGGCTTTGTTTGAATTCGCGAGGCAATATTTTGGTGAATCGACGAAGGCCAGGTTCAGGCCGCATTTTTTTCCCTTTACAGAGCCGAGCGCTGAAGTGGATGTATCCTGTATAATTTGCCAAGGCCAGGGTTGCAGGGTGTGTTCTCAGAGCGGCTGGCTTGAAATACTTGGCGCGGGCATGGTAGACCCCAATGTTTTTAAAGAGGTCAATATAGACGCTGAAAAGTACAGCGGGTTTGCCTTTGGCATGGGGGTTGAAAGAATTGCCATGCTGAAATACGGCATTGATGATATACGTCTTTTTTATGAAAATGATTTAAGATTTTTAAGGCAGTTTTAATTATGAAAATATCATACGAATGGCTTAGGGAGTATATAAATACCAAGGTAAGCCCGGGGACCCTTGCGGGCTGGCTTACCATGGCAGGGCACGAGGCCTCTTTAATAAAACAAAATAAAGGCGACGTTGTTTTTGACATAGAAGTCACTCCAAACAGGCCGGACTGCCTTTCTCATATAGGTATAGCGCGCGAGATATCCGCGGCGACAGGAAAGCCTTTTAGGCTTGGGCATATCAAGCTTTTAAAGACGCCGCGGGAAAAGAAAGGTTTTAAGATTGTCAGAGACGATAAGGCAATGTGCCCTTTCTATGCTATGCGGATTTTAAGAAATGTCAAGGTAGCCCCTTCCCCGAAATGGCTTGCCAAAAAGATAAGCTCCATAGGCCTTAGCCCGATAAACAATATCGTAGATATCGCAAATTTTGTGCTTTTTGAAACGGGCCATCCTCTGCACGCCTTTGATTTAGATAAACTTTCAGGAAACGAAATAATCATAAGAAAGGCACGCGCAGGCGAGTCTATCATTACAATAGACGATGTTGAAAGAAGGCTCAAACCCCACATGCTGGTTATCGCCGATCAATCAGGCCCTGTTGCCATAGCGGGTGTTATGGGGGGTAGAGACTCAGCCATAACAAGCCAGACAAAAAATATTCTTTTAGAAAGCGCGTATTTTGATCCAATAAGCATAAGAAGGACATCCCATGCGCTTGGGCTTTCCACTGATTCAAGCTATCGCTTTGAAAGGGGCGCTGATTTGGAAAGCGTTGTGCCTTCATCAAACAGAGCAGCGTCCCTTATATGCGATATTGCAAAAGCAGGTATCGGCGGATTTTTAGAGTCAAGGGATAAGGCGCAGTCTCCTGCACGCATAATCTTGCGCGTGCCATATCTTAACAAAATACTCGGAACCTCTCTTAAGCGGGCAGAGATAAGGCAGATACTCGTAAGGCTTGGATATAGAGTAAAAGGGTCTTCTGTCCTGGAAGTTATACCGCCTTCATATCGCGGCGATACCGCAAGGGAGGTGGATCTTATAGAAGAAGTCGCGAGGATATATGGGTATGATCGCATTAATTCTATCCCGGCTTCGATAATCGCAACATGCCAGGATGATAACACCAAGGACTTTATCGCAAAGCGCAATATGGCAAAGGAAGCGCTTGTGTCGTCAGGTTTCAACGAAGTTGTCTCTTACAGCCTTATCAGCAAAGATCTGCTAAAAGACGCGCTATGGGCCGATGAAGGTTTTATTGAAATTAAAAACCCATTAAGCAAAGAGCAGGAAATTATGAGGCCCTCCCTCCTGCCGGGCATAATCAAGGCAGCAGCTTACAATATGAGCAGGCAGGTGTATGATATTAAGCTGTTTGAATTATCCAATATATATTTCAAGGATGCCAGAGAATACAGAGAAGAGCCGTATCTCGCGCTGGCATTGTATTCAAAAGCAAAGACTTTAAATCAAAAAGGTGTTTCAGGACAGGGCCTTTTACGGTTAAAGGGCGCTATCCTGAATCTGGCAGAAACACTTGGTGTAAAAAATCTTAAGCTTGAGAAGGCAACATCCAACATGCTGGATGAAGGCAGGTCAATAGCCGTTCTTTCAGGCAGCGGCATGCTTGGCTCAATGGGTAGATTAAAAGATAATATAGCTGCCGCTTTCGGCATCACAGGCTCTTTATTTGTTGCTGAAATCAACTTCAGGCAGCTTGCCTTATCAGCGCACCCGGAACGATATTATAAATCTCTGCCGCGTTTTCCATACGCGTACCGTGATATTTCCTTTGCGATAGGGGCTTTAGTTGAGTATAAGGAAATAGAGGCACTGATAAAACGTATTGGCAGCCGCCTCGTAGAAGAAATAGAATTGTTAAGCGAATATCGCGGCGAGCAGATAGAAAAGGGCAAAAGAAGCCTGGCTATACGCGTAATCTTTCGTTCTAAAGACAAGACATTGACAGAAGAAGAAATCAGTTCAGCTGATGCCGCGATACGAAGCGGGATAGAGAAAACTTTTAACGCTGTTTTACGCTAAGGCCTTGATTTATATCGCGCGGCGTGATATATTGAATGTAGCCCTGCTGTGTGCGTGGCTTTTCGGTGAAACTTTGAGCCAACACCTTTATATCGGGAGCTTAACTTCATGAGCGGATGGCACGCTCTCTTAACAGAGAGAAGCCTGTGAAACTTGTGAGAGAGCACCCACTTTACTATAAGGGTTCAAAGTGCATCATTTGCCCGGCACGTGCGGGGCGTTTTAGTTGACAGTCCACAGAGAGGGTTAGAATTTAACACCATGGATCTATTCCAACAAACCGGCCAACCACCTAAAAAAGACTCCCCGCTCGCTGTTCGTATGCGGCCAAGAAACCTTGATGAATTTATAGGCCAACAACATATCGCGGGCCCCGGTAAACTTTTGAACCGTACAATTGAGGCAGACAGGGTCGCGTCTTTTATTTTTTATGGCCCAAGCGGGGTTGGAAAAAACTGCCTTGCTCATATAATAAGCAATATAACAAAAAGCTATTTCGCGCGGATAAACGCGGTATCGTCTAATGTTTCAGAGATGCGTAAGCTTATAGAATCGGCAAAGAACAGGCGCGCGGTATCCGGCAAAAAAACAATACTATTTGTTGATGAAATACACCGCTTCAACAAGGCGCAGCAGGATATACTCATGCCCTACGTTGAAGAAGCAGACATCACCCTTATAGGCGCGACAACGCATAACCCCTTTTTTTATATTGTCCCGGCCCTTATCTCGCGCTCACTTATATTTGAATTAAAACTCTTAAGTGAAAATGAAATCAGGGTAATACTCCTTAATGCCTTACAAGACAAGGACAGGGGGCTTGGCGATAAGAATATAAAGATAGACGATAAGGCGCTAACTTTTCTTGCCAAGGTTTCTGATGGTGACGCACGCAGGGCCCTAAACGCCCTGGAAATCGGGGCATTGACCACGCCAGCCGATCAAGGCGGATACGTACATTACACACTAGAGGTAGCGCAGGAATCTGTACAGAAAAAGGCCGTCCTATATGATAAAGATGAGGATAGCCATTACGATACCATATCAGCGTTTATAAAATCCATGCGCGGTTCAGACCCTGATGCCGCGTTATATTGGCTTGCCAAGATGCTATATGCCGGCGAAGACCCGCGTTTCATAGTTAGGCGTATTGTGATATGCGCGTCAGAAGATGTTGGAAACGCGGATCCGCAGGCCTTGGTAGTTGCTAATGCCGCTTTGAATATCGCGGAATTTGTAGGCATGCCCGAGGCGCGCATACCATTAGCCCAGGCAACGGTTTATATAGCCACAGCGCCAAAATCAAACGCCTCTTATCTGGGTATTGAAAAAGCGCTCTCAGATGTAAAAGAAGGCCGCACGCTTGAAGTACCAGCACACCTTAAAGACGCAAGCTATAAAGGCGCCAAACAACTTGGACGCGGCCAAGGCTATAAATATGCTCATGAGTATGAGCACCATTATGTGGAACAGGACTATCTTCCCTATTCCTGTAGATACTATGAGCCGACAGAGATAGGCTATGAAAAGAGGATAAAAGATTATCTGTATAAGTTAAAGAAAGATATTAGATACAAACCCCAGGATCTCTTGACTTAACCCCTTGTTTGGTGTATACTTAGTATATAAATGACCCATATGGGTTTTATTTTAGCATAAATAATACATACTTTTAATAAGATAATAATATCATTAAGGGCATATATGTTTAAATATACAAAAAAGATACTATCACTTGTTTTAATTGTAAGTTTTATACTTACCAGCGCTATCCCATCATATGGGTTTAATGGCAGGACCCTGTTTACCCATAAATCCCATGCCCAAAGATACCTGAAAGATAAAGAGGCGTTGACCAATATAATAGAGGCCCCATTCCTGTTAGATATTCCTCAATCAATGGGCAGAATCGTAGAAACTTACAAGGGTAAATCTGATTCCCTTATTATCCACATCCAGGACCGCCATATAGACCCGACCACGCAAAGTAACATATCTTCAATAATCGAACAGCTTAATACAAAATATAATGTTAATCTTATGTGTCTTGAAGGTGCCTCAGAAGAGCTCGATACATCTTTTTATGATAAGTATGAAGCAGGCCCAGCAAAGGAAAAGGTAGCAGGCCTTTTCATGCAGCAAGGGCTTTTTACAGGCGCGGAACTCTATAAGATAAACAATGCAGACAGATACTTAAAAGCAGTAGGCGCAGAGAACAAGCAGGCATACTTAGCCCACCTTGATTGCTATAAGAAGAATCAGATTGATAAGGATGCTGTGCTTAAACTGCTCAATAGCCTGGGCCAAGGTACAGATAAGCTTAAGCAGATAATATATACAAAAGGCCTAAAAGCTATTGACAGTCTTTCAGGTTCTTATAAAGGCAAAAGCATAAACCTTTCAGAATACCTTGCTGCATTAAAAAAATATTCTAAAAAGGCGAAGATAGATATAGCAAAGTATCAGGATCTTGAAAAATTCATCCAGCTTACAGAGGATGAGAAGCATATAGATTTCAAAAAAGCAGAAGAAGAGAGAGAACATGCCATAAGACTGCTTTCTGAGGATCTGGACGAGGCAGATGCAAAAGAGCTTGTGCGGATGAGTATGGATTTTAGGCTTAACAGAATCTCTGATATCGCGTTTTATGAATATTTCCAGGCGCTGCTTGGAGCCACAGATTGCAAGATAACAGCCAAGGACTACAAGAACCTGACAGATTATATAGATTACCTTAAATTCTCAAAGACCATAAACCACCTTAATGTATTTGACCAGGCAGATAGCTTGGAAGAAGAGATCCAGGCAGCGCTTTGTAAAGACCCGGTGCAAAAACAGCTCTTAAAATATGCAAAGGCGATAGGCATGCTTAAAGATCTTTATGAGTTAAAGCTCGCCCATCGCCATCTTGATTATATGGATGAAAACAAAGAGAACTTTGATATTGTGAAGATACAGCAGTTTTTAAAAGAGACCTCAGCAAGATATGGATTAGGCATAGAACCATACACCGCAGAGAGCAGAATAGACAAAGAGAGCTTGGAGCATTCAAAAGAGTTTTATAGGCTGGCTCTTAAAAGAGATATAGCGCTTACAGAGAATACCATTAATAATCTAAAGAAGTATCGCAAGAAAAAAGCCATACTTGTCACAGGTGGTTTTCATACACAAGGAATTACTAATATCTTAAAAGAGAAGGACATCTCATACATCGTAATATGTCCCAACATAGGGCTGGATGATTGTGAAGAGATCTATAGCGAGAGAATGCAGGGAGTCTTTCCAAGCATAGAGACGCTAAAAGAGTTATTAGTGAATATGCTTTCAACCCCGCTTTATACAGGAGATGCAGCAGGCAAGGCTGCTTCGGCAGGGGTACAAGAACTCTTTGGTGCTATTCATGATTTTGTTTTAGGAGAAGAGACAGCAAAACCTCGTGCTGAAACCCCTTCGTTAGGCCAGAGCCTGTTAACAGCAGAGGCTGCCGAAACCTTGACGATAAGAAGAGAAGAGATCTTGCGCTCTATTAACAAACGCGGGGTTAAATCAAAACAGCTTCTTGAGGAAGAAGGGCCTATAGATGTTTTTGGAACAAGCCAAGCAGATGAGCACGGAGAGTATGTTTTCGTAAAAGTTGCTTCAGGAAAAATCAGGAATGAATATGAATTTGTACAACAGCCCGATGCCCTTAGTATTTTCCATATATTGCTTGAAAGAGATAAAAGTCCTGTTCAAGGAGTCGATCCGATAGCAGTAAATCGACATAACTTAAGCAGAGAAACAATAGAGGAACGTTTAAGATCAGGGGTAGTAATTATAATAAACCCTGCTTTATTAGACAAAAGATTTGGATTTAAGCTCGGTGGCTATTCCAAAAAGAAAGAAAGTATGCAAGAAAGGATTCCTGGGGGAATTGCTGCGGAATCTATTGCTTATGTTTTAGCGCCAGCTGGGTTAGCAGGCTTAGCACGCAAGGCGTTTGATGATAGAGTGCAAATTATTACTGTTGATGAAAAAGATTTTAAGCTCATTGGATTTATTGGGGAACCGCAAGTAAAAGCTCCTGATTTTGCAAAAGCGATAAATGAAGTTTTACAGAGAGAACCAACATCGATGCTGATACACGCAGTTGCTTTGCCTGCTTTAGAGGATTTAGAAAAAGTAGATCCGCAGGAAAATATTTATAAATCGTCTTCTTCAGGTGAATTAACTCCTGAAGAGCCTAAGGCCTTTTCCGCAGGGGAACTCGAATCTGCTGAGGTGTCGTATGGCGTCCCCGCGGCAGAAGCCGAGCCAGAACCCATTGTGCCCCATGCAGCTGACAGCGCCAGGCATTTAGATATCCGGTATGAGATAAACAGATGGATAAAGAGAGTGCCAGTTCTCATTACGGGCATTGTAATTTTTTCGCTGACATTTTTCTTTGGCACTAAGCTTGTTGTAAGCACTAATATACTTTCCAATCTGCCGGTCGAGGATTCAGACATGATAATCGCCGTTAGCCTCTTAAGCGCTGTTACCAGTATTTATAGAATCGGGTTATTAGCTGAAAAACGCTTGTACAATAATCTTGTGAAAAACACACGATATGTAAGCGCTGAACTTACAGGTAGGACCGTTTTGCTCCATGTGATTAAAAATAGCAATGAATTACAGGTAAAGCGCGCGCTTGCCTATAGGTTTGTTGCCAGAGAGGCCCGCCGGGTAATTTTTGATATAATACAAAGGATGGATCAAGGCGAAAAACAGGTCCAAGGCATTCGCTATATAACCGCAAAGAGCCATCTTCTAGCAGACCAGCGCCATGGAAAATTAGGCATGGCAAACCCTGTATTTCAAAAAGAACTTGAGCAATTAGGAATAACAATCCATGTAGTTAATATGTGGAAGAATCCGCTGGCTGTTTTTGTGGCTAAGTTGTTTCATGGTGCTAATATTTCTTGGTTAAGGCCCATGGAAGGGCATTTTGTTATAGATGTGTCGACACCTGAAAAACTCAAAGCCTTTACAGCTAAAATACAATCAAGTGAGTCTAAAGATGTTTCTGAAAGCCCCTCTTCATTTGTCACTGACAAACGCATTACAGAACACGAACAGCTTTATGCCAAGGCAATAAGAATTGCCCCCAAGGCCTCCTCGGCAGGAACAGACCGCGATGCAAGGGCTATAATGGAGGAGTTT
>CAZBNF010000002.1:0-4360 GCA_964493115.1 uncultured Planctomycetia bacterium
GCTATATCCTTCATCGAGCGCCGCGTATTCATCGCAAGTTTTTGTATCTTGCGAAAGGCCTCGTCTTCTGAGTACCCTTGAGTTTTCATTAATATGCCTTTCGCCCGTTCTATTGCCTTGCGGGAGACCAGCTCTTCCTGTACAATCTTTGTCTTAACCAAAAGCTGTGAATTCTCTATCACTATTGCCGCCTGGTTAGCTACCGTGGCAAGTATCCTTATCTCGGATTTTGTAAAATCATGGGGCTCTGAAGTGTAGAGGTTTAAAACTCCTATTATCCTGCCTTTTACATTAAGCGGCACACACAGAAGCGAACAAAGGCCTTCTTTTTTAGCGATCTCCACATTGCTGTATCTGGGGTCTTTTGTCACATCTTTTGAAATGATAGGTTTTCCTGTAAGAGCCACTTTGCCCGCTATACCTTCTCCTAACATTAAACAGAGTTTTTTATTATATGCCTCGCTTATGGATTGGGTTGCTTTTACAGACAGGGAGCCTTTTTCCTCATCAAGAAGCAAAAGTGAACATATCTTGGAATTCATTACCTCCGCGGTCACTGTGACTATGAGTTTAAGTATATCCTCAAGATACAGACTTGATGCTATTACCTCGCTTATTCTGGAAAGAGTCTCTATCTGTTTCTTATAGGATGGCTTTTTAGATTGTTTTTTCTTAAGGTTTTTATCCATAAAAGGTTTTTTTAAAGCGCCACTTGCATGGCGCGAGGTGGGCACGCGGGAACGCATAATTCGCAGGCAATACATTTTTCAATATCAAAGATTATCTCCATTGTATTTCTGTCAACATAAAGTGCGCCTGTAGGACATATTGTGACACAGGCCCCGCAGTGAGTACATTTTTTGTCGTTTCTACGCACATCCTTGCTTAGAGTCTCTATCTTAATGCCCTGCTCCTGAAGAAACTTTATACCCTGAGCATAATCCTTATCCTTGCCGCTTAATTCAAGCACCATAATGCCTTTTTCATTAGGCATAATCTTTGCCTGCAGTATATTAAACACCAGATTGTAATCCTTAACGAGATGATAGGCTATAGGCTTGTCTATAAGTTGGTGCGGAAAATGCAATACTATTCTTTTCTTCTTCATGTTAGGCTCTTTCTTTAAATTCACTGTTTACTGAGTATAAGATATTATAACAGAATAATGCTAAATATCAATAAGTTTCACATTTCCCCACACACCGAGCTTGTCTTTTATAATAATTAGTATGCCTATAATGCCTTCTATAGACTTGCCATATTCTATAACTCTATCTATATCGAATTCTGTTTTTACCTTATTACAAAGGGCTGTAGCGCACGCGTCTGCAATAGATGCTGACGGCGATAAAACAACAACAGCGTCTGCTTTTCCAAAACTTAGGCTATGGCCTACAGTAGCACTTGATGTGCATACCCCGCAAGGCATATCTTCGGGGCCTATCTGAATTGCCAGTTTATCCCGAAATACAGATGCCTCACCCGCGTATACACCTACTACGCGTTTTATTTTTGACGACATGAAAATATCCCCGCCATTTTCTACTATAACTTGAGAGCTATACCGGAGAAGCTGCCTTCCAATAGCCTCTGCCACAGCGCCTGCGACTGCCGCCATTGGGCCGACACCGCACACCTTTGAAGCGCCTATCATATTTCTTACAATAGCGGGCGCGTTGTTATTCTGTGAAACCGGATTTAATGATTTGTAGAACTCAGGATTATCCCGGATGTATTTCTTTATATCCAAGCGAAGGCTTATAATTATATCATTGGCCTTTTTCGACAAATTAGAATCCGCGCATATAAAGACATCCGTCTCCTCATATGCAGCCCTGAAGCTTACAAGGCCATCAGAAATAGTATTGTTTCGATAAGTACGTGGCTGGTATTTGCTATGCACTCTACACACTCTGCCTGCCGTAGGCAGGCCTGCCTGCCTGCCGGCAGGCAGGCATTATACGCTATACGCTAATAAGGGGCTTTCCCATAATAATCCTTACATGGTGTCTTTTCTCATCACCAAAGGCAGGGATAATATTTGACTTCTGCTTCTTACCATCAACTATAACCTCTGCTATACCATGAGATACATATCGGGGGTTCAGCACCTCTATTGTGTAATAGGCGTTACGGAATGTTCTTCTTACCTTAAAAAGCTTCCACCTGTTTGGTATACACGGAGATATCATAAGGCCTTCATATACAGGTTTTATGCCCAATATCTGCTCAACCATAACCTTAAACATCCAGTATCCCCCTCTATTATACCAGGAGTTGCTGGCCCTGCCATCTGTATGGGCATCCGGGCCATCAATGTACTCACAAGATACGAATGGCTCAAGCTTATATATATCGGACTTATGGGACCTGTCAACAGGATCAATTTTAGTATATATGCTCCACGCATTATGCCCTCTACGAAGCTTGGTCTCAGCCCAAATGGCCCAGCATGCTGATTCTATGCTTATGCCTCCGTTTTCCATTACACCTGGAGGAAGCTTACTTATGGTTCCTGCATTCTTGTCAAATTCCTTGAAACATGGTGAGAGCGTAATGGGCCCATGGTCCTTATAAAGCCCTGAATTTACCGTACCCATAAGAGAGGCAGCTTCATCTGGCTTCCGTAGCCCTGATATGACAGCCCATGTCTGAGTGTCTAAAAAAAGTCGGGCATCCCTGCCGCTGGAAACACCCATTCCTTCACCGTTGGGGGATACAGCACCGATAAATCTGTCTTTGTCAAAAGCAGACTTCTTCACCTTTTCGATTAATTTCTTAAGCCTGATTTCATAATCAATGCTTGGCTGCTTCTCCTTTTTTAAGTGGCATATATTGATGAACTCCTGTAACAGATATATTAAAAATTGAGCTACCCATACTGACTCACACCTGCCTGTATCAGAAAAGGAGTCCAGCGTGTCCATATGGTCTCCTGGATGCACAGGGAAAAATCCCTTTTTACCCGTTGAGTCCAGTGCCCTGTTAATAGCGTTTTTGCAGTGAAGGAATACGCTCTTTTTTGAACTATCCTGAAACCTTACCTCTTCATCGAGAAAGGACATTTCACTTGTCTCTTTGAGATATTCACACACAGCATAGACAAACCAAAGCGGTGCTTCAACAGATTCCGATCTTGCTCCTTTACGGCTTTTAGGGTCCCAATCGCCAATTACAGATCCGTCTTCAAATTGCATTTCAGCACAGTCCAACAGGAGTTGGCGAAAGTGTTTTGGATGGACTGAAAGCATTATAAGGCCATTTAAGATATTATCCTTAAATACTGCCCTGCCATTTGGCCTGTAGGTTGACCCAAATGCCGACAATCCCGCTGATATTGCCTGGTATCTAAACCACTTGTTTGTCAGTATATTGGCACCTTCATCGGGGGTTGTTATATGAAGGCTTGAAAACCTCATAGTCCATCTGTGGCCTGTCCTTGAAAATTCTTCTTCAACATTTTTTACATCTTTATACTTTTTTATAATCTTATCCGCATCCGGCTTTTGAGGGCATTTCCCCATGATAAATATCAATTCTTTTTCTCCGTTGGGGACAAGCTCTATTTCAACCTGAAGTGCCGCCGCAGGGTCATTATACCTGCCCTGCTCTTCAAAGCACATCCCTTTCTCAACACACCTGGGCCTTGAAACATCTCTGTAGGAACCAAGGAAAAAATCTCTGCCGCAGGTAAATGTCTGCACCTTGCTATTTACCGAATGGAACGCGTACTCGCCTTCCGGTGTTTTTGCAAATATTGCCGAGAGATTCTTATCGTATGATGTGTCTACAAACAGCTTGTCGTATTCTCTGTTGCCGGAAGGCTTGCCAAAATCCCATTCCAGATAGCTGAATACACTGAGGAATCTTGTTGTATCGGTTGTATTTTTAACCCGCATCTGCCATACCTCAACAGGTTCATCGGCGCTGACATAATAAATCATGCTTGTTATAATACCACTGTATTTTGAACTGATATTTGTATAACCTATACCGTGCCTTACCTCATAGAATTCCGGATTCTTGCATACCGGCTTCCATGTAGCAGACCAGAAATCCTGCGTCTGGTTATCTCTTATATATACAAATTTACCGAAATTCTCGCTTATATTATCCTGATTCCATCTTGTAATCCTGTTGGCAAGGCCTGCCTGAAAGCTCATGCCGCATCCGGATTGCGATACCATCATCCCATAATCTCCATTAGATAATATATTAGACCATGGAGCGGGGGTTTCCGGCGTGTTTATTACAAACTCTGAACCGTCATATAAAAAGAACCCGTATCTGGTGCGAAATATCTCTTTTATCCTGCCAAGGGGGAGCAGGAGCCTCGCCATTGGCTCTTCTTTTTTCTTAC
>CAZBNF010000002.1:4460-44826 GCA_964493115.1 uncultured Planctomycetia bacterium
TTTTTGGATATCCTTTTGGGTGTTTTCTTAAACGCTTTCTTAGGCTTTTTTTTGGCCGCTTTCTTGGCTGTCTTTTTCGATTTCTTTTTTACACTTTTAGGCATTGCCCGTTCCTTTGCCGCTTTCTTTACTTTTTTCTTTGCCCGCTTCTTTGCCATTACTAGTCTCCTTTATTAATTTAGCGTTTTTATATAACTATATTTACCAGCTTTTTGTCAACCACAATAAACTTCTTTATACAGGTATCCTTTATATAACCCTTAATCTTATCATCTGCCAGAACAGCTGCTTTTATCTGATCTTGGGCGGCGGAATCTTCTACCTCTATCCTGGAACGCAGTTTCCCGTTTATCATAACAGGTAAAACCAGCATCTCTTCTTTGGCTTTTAACTCATCAAAACATGGCCATTGCTGGTTGAACACGCTGGGCTGGCAGCCTAATATCTCCCATAGCTCTTCGGCTATATGAGGAACAAAAGGGGCTAAGAGAAGTACCGCAATTATTGCAGCGTCTTTTGCGTAATATATATTATCAGTTTCTATGGCGGAATATGCCTCATTTACAAGTTCCATAACAGCACTTATGGCTGTATTAAATTTGAAATCTCCTTCAACATCCCTGGTGACCTTTTTTACAGTCTGGTGTATCTTGCGTTCAAGGGCCCTGTCTCGCGGCTTTAAATTCTTCTCAATCTTTTCAAGTTCTTTCACCTTAAGAATCAGCCTCCAGAGACGGCCCAGAAATCTATAAGCACCCTCTACCGCCCTGTCATTCCATTCCGCGTCTTTTTCAGGGGGGCCTATAAATAAGGTATATAGCCTTATTGTATCAGCGCCATATCTGGCAATAAGATCATCGGGCGAAACTACATTTCCCTTTGATTTAGACATCTTGGCGCCATCTTTTATTATCATGCCCTGGGTGAAAAGAGCCCTGAAAGGTTCATTGAAACTAATATATTTTAAATCAGCCAATACTTTCGCGATAAACCTTGAATAAAGAAGATGAAGTATGGCATGCTCAACACCTCCTATATATTGATCGACAGGAAGCCATTTGTCAACCATCTCTTTATCAAACGCCCGGGAGGCATCATCAGGAGATAGGTAACGCAGAAAATACCAGCTTGAATCAACAAAGGTATCCATGGTGTCTGTCTCGCGCCTGGCATCACCCTTGCACCTGGGGCACTTTGTCTGGACAAATTCCTTTGAACTTGCAAGGGGTGACTCTCCATAAGGCCTGAAATCCACTTTTTCAGGGAGTAAGACAGGGAGCGCTTTTTCAGGCACGCCTGTAATACCGCATTTATCACAATATACAACAGGTATGGGTGCTCCCCAATAACGCTGTCTTGATATCAGCCAATCCCTTAGCCTGAAATGGACAGCCCTCTGGCCCGTTGATTCCTTTTCCATCCAGTCAGTAATTTCTTTCACAGCTTCTCTGTTACCCAGGCCATTAAACTTTTCGGAGTTTACCATTATCCCGTCTTCGATATACGCTTTTTCCATGCCTGATACTGCTATCGGGCCGCGAGGATCGTCTATTACAACCCTTAAGCCTAAATTATATTTTTTGGCAAATTCAAAATCCCTCTGGTCGTGCGCGGGAACAGCCATCACAGCGCCTGTTCCGTATTCCATAAGCACATAGTTTGCTATCCACAGTGGTATTTTCTCATTATTTACAGGATTTATAACGTAACAGCCGGTAAAAACACCTTTTTTTTCGGTTTCCTGGGCAGTGCGCAATACCTTGGACTGCGTTCTTGCAGAGGAGATAAACTCATATATTCTATCCTTGTCTGGCCTATTTTCAATGAGCCTTGGAATATCAGGGTGTTCCGGGGCAAGGACCATATAAGTAGCGCCAAAAATAGTATCAACTCTTGTTGTATAGCAGGTAATCTTGGCATCCTCACCATCCACCGGAAAATCTATATTTACACCGATACTCTTCCCTATCCAGTTAGCCTGCATAGTCTTTACCCGTTCAGGCCAATACTCTAAACTCGATATATCATCAAGAAGCCTATGCGCATAATCCGTTATCCTGAAAAACCACTGCTCAAGGTCTTTTTCAATTACCCTGCTATCGCATCGTTGGCAGAGATTATTTATAACCTGTTCATTAGCTAGCACAGTATTGCAAGAGGGGCACCAGTTTACAGCCGCTTTTTTCTTATAGGCAAGGCCTTTTTCAAATAATTTCAAAAATATCCACTGCGTCCACTTATAGTAATCAGGCAGACATGATGTAACCTCTCTTGACCAGTCATAGCCCGCTCCCCACTGGACAAGTTGTTTCTTCATGGCAGCTATATTATTAAGCGTTGACTCTTTAGGATGCAACCCTCCTTTTATGGCGGCATTTTCCGCAGGTAGACCAAAGGCATCCCAGCCTATAGGCGAAAGTACGTTATAACCTTTCATGATTTTATAACGCGCCAGGGCATCGCCTATTATATAATTCCTGCCATGGCCTACATGCAATTTACCTGAAGGATAAGGAAACATAACAAGGCAATAGTATTTTTCTTTTTTGCTGTCAGGGTCCATACGAAAAAGGCCTCTCTTTTCCCAATAGCCCTGCCACTTTTTCTCTATTACATCAAATGGGTATAACGCGTCTTTCATCTTACTCCTATTGACAACTTTGATTAATGGTGTTATAATTTTTCATCACGTGGGGCTGTGGTGCAGTTGGAAGCACGACACAATGGCATTGTGTAGGTCAGGGGTTCGATCCCCCTCAGCTCCACCATTTTTATTATTTCCTCTCCTATCGACTGCAATCTATACTGGAGCAAAGAGTTCAAATAGTAAACAGCACATACCCCTTTATAGCCTAATTTTTGGGTAGGTTTATTCTTTGTTCTTTTATCAAAATAGCTTCTGTAAAATTTTGTTAATGGTATATTAGTTGCCTCTGACCAAAAAGCCATAAGTTCATAAGGATTTTGGTCTGCTCTATGCATAACCCTGCATCTGAATTTAGATTCATCTATATCAAAATTGTTTCTCAATAATCTCAAAAATAATTTTATTAGCCCTGGATCAGAATTGCCAAAACTTACAAAATCCGTTGCGGGGTGCTTGCTGCCTTCGCACAGATAAAGTATCGCGCAAACAATTCTTCCTATATTCTCATCATGGTAAGGCAACTTGCTATATTTTGTACTTTCAGTTAAAATTTTAGATCTTTTATCTGAAGCCTTTTTCTTGCATGCCTTAGTTGCTAACTTTCTCGCCTTATATATTGATATTATCTCTTTTGTCTTCAAGCGGAGTTTCTGCTCTTGGCTAAGTTCTACATCTTGTACCCAGCCACTAATGGTATTCTTTGGAAGTGCCATTTTACAGGAAATTTCGCCTAATGATAGCCCTAAATGGCGTAATTCTCTTGCTTCTGACCTTATATGGGTAGGGTATACGGTTCCTCGTGGCATTATAACCTTCCGTATTATATGAAGTTATCTTATTGCATATAAGAACAAAAGTCAAGAGATATCAGTCCAAATTTCGAAAAATTACTCTTTTTTTTGATATAACTTCTTTAAATTTAGTATATTGCATCAAAAATCACTGAAATATTACCATATTTCTCTGCTTTCCTTGCTTAAATAATTCTCTTGACTTATAAAAGTAGTATATATAGAATATCTTTACGTTGAATATTAGCCGAGATGGCGGAACTGGCATACGCGCCGGTCTCAAAAACCGGTGATCGCAAGGTCATGTGGGTTCGATTCCCACTCTCGGCACCAACTACTCGGGGGAATCGAAGTGAGCCCTGTTTTAAAATGCGACAAGACGGAGCATTTTAAGGGCGAGTGGCCGACCCGAAATGAACGAAGTGAATGCAGGGCGCCGATTCCCACTCTCGGCACCAACTACTCGGGGGAATCGAAGTGAGCCCTGTTTTAAAATGCGACAAGACGGAGCATTTTAAGGGCGAGTGGCCGACCCGAAATGAACGAAGTGAATGCAGGGCGCCGATTCCCACTCTCGGCACCAACTACTCGGGGGAATCGAAGTGAGCCCTGTTTTAAAATGCGACAAGACGGAGCATTTTAAGGGCGAGTGGCCGACCCGAAATGAACGAAGTGAATGCAGGGCGCCGATTCCCACTCTCGGCACCAAAAACTAAAAGCCGTTGTAAACATTATAGTTACAACGGCTTATTTTTATTTGTGCCAACACACAGTACTTCGCCAGCAATTTTTATTTCCAAACCTTCAACTGCTCAAACTTGACTTTAAATTTCTTAAAGAATTTTTCAATAGCTTCCTTCTGCATATGCGGGATCATTATGCAACCTGGTGAAAGTTTCTGACCGCCTATTTCTTGCAGTAAACCTTTATACTTATAATCCTTTTTTGTCTGCTCATAAAGCTGTCTGTTAAATCTTGCCTTGTCTTTCTGGGGTAAACTGCTTATTTGGAAAGAGTAAATCAGAAAAGGTTTCTGTTGTAGTAATATGGCAGATGGGATATCTGATGGCTCTTTTAGATAGAGAACTTTCCCTTCCTGAAAGATGTTTTGTAACAAGCCGGTATCTGTTTTTTGCAATTCAGCTACGGTTCTTATAGTTGGCTGAATATTCCTGCCTATTGCAGATTCAAGCTCTATTACCCTATCCTCCACTTCTTTTTTAGTCTTATCATCTGTTGTAAGTATGAATAAGTCAATATCTGACCTTGAAGTAAACTCTCCTCTGGCAAGACTGCCATAAAGGATAACTGCCTTTACATCTTCGATTCCGGAAAGCTCTTTTGCTATCTTCTTAAGTATTCTCTTCATAGATTTTCACCTCAAATCTTTTTTCAAAAAACTCAATTATTATTTTGAGATTATCTATAGCTTGCTTGGCTCTTTTGCCGTTAATCCCATCATAACCCAAGTCCCCATAAGCAAACCAGACTTTTCTCATTGCCTTGTTTATCTCATCAGGAAAATTCTTATTTGAGTATTCGTGCCTGCTTTGATGGTCTCCGAAATGCTCTCCCTTCCTGGCAGCATCAGCTTCTACTAATTGCTCAACAACCTTTGTGCCTAAATCTCCCACTACTGTGCTCTGCTTGTTATTATAGGCATTAATTGTTGCCCTAAACTTCTCTTTCGCCAATTCCAAATGCTTCTGAAAATCTCCCATTTTAACTCCCTTAGCTTTCGTTATTGTAACGAATTATGGCTATTTTGTCAAGTTTTTCGTTATAGTAACGGGGCAGGTATATTTAAACCTTATGCTATCCGCTTGCCTAATCCTGCTCAAATACGGCACAAAAGTTGTATAATACTGCACCCATCGGGCAACCGAATAGATAAAAACAGATAAAAAGGCGTAACATTATATGAATTATAAAGTTACACAAATAGGAACAACCAAACTCATCCCAGTACAACCAAACAAAACTCTTTTTAGTCGAATCCCACTCTCGGCACCAACTACTCGGGGGAATCGTCTTTGCCCGCTCCTGCAGCTGTTGTTACATCGTCTTTACCTGCTCTTTTAATTCAGAGGTCTCATCAGCACGGGCTTGCGCAGCAAAACAAAAACTAAATATACCTAATGCAAAAAAACAGATTATGGCCTTTCGCATAGTTCAATCCTCCTCAAAAAATAAACCCAAGGCCCGCTAAATTGCTGCAGAATCCTTGGGTTTATTTTAAAAAATTTGCTGAAGCAGCTACTCTTGCTTGCTTGCTTAGAAATCAATTTTGCCTCCACTCATGTTGACTATATCATACTATCGCAAAAATGCATCTATTTGGTTTATACCACCACCATTGTCAAGACCAGTTTTTAAGAAAATTAAGATATAGCAGCAGTAGTGGTTTCTCTTTCTTTTTTTGCTTCTTTTAAAGGGTGAGTGAAGGCAAACGCATAAAGTCCGCGGCGGAATGCACCAAAGACGGATGAAGCCTGACGACTGCGATTGCCAAGGGAGTGAAAAATATGTTGTGTAAAAATAGTTATAATCAAGGCGTCATTGTAAATATCTTTCTGGCTATTTCGGGATACTTAGCAATAAACCTTAGTTCGTCTTCAACTAAAGGTTTCTGCGTCTGGACATTGCCATATCGGACTAACTCTAAAATCTCAGTTGCCTCTTTTTCATCGTGGAATTTTATTTCTAATTTTTCATAAACATTCCTGAATCCCTTGATACCGCTATATTCACCTGCGGTTATTTGCCTGCCCGTCTCAATTATCTCTGGTTCACCTCGCCCTAATTCTTCAAAGTCATAGAGTTCGTAATTACGCCTATCCTTTAATGCACCGTCAGCGTGTATGCCTGATTCATGGGCAAAAGCATTGGCACCAACTCCAGGCTGATTTATAGGTATAGGGATACCAAAGGCATAGGAAGCGTATTTGGCAATTCTCCAGGCCTTGGATAGATCTACGCGTTCATCTAAAACATATTTATCCTTGAACCCGCTTGAGTACTTTATAGCCAATATAACTGATACCAAGTCCGCATTCCCTGCCCGTTCACCAGTGCCATTAACAGTAGTATTTATATAGGCGTCCACTCCCGCATCAATAGCTGCCTTTGCTCCGGCTAAAGAAGTAGCCACAACTAACCCTAAGTCATTATGGCAATGCAACTCTATAGGGATATTTACCTCTTCGGCTAAAACCTTTATGCGTTCATAGATTGTAAATGGATCATCAAATCCTAACGTGTCGCAATAACGAATTCTGTCCGCACCGTGCTCTTTTGCCGCTTTGGCAAATTTAATAAGGTACTCCATACCAGTTCGTGAAGCATCTTCAGCGTTTACTCCTACTGTTTTTATTCCTTTTTGTTTAGCCAAATCTACTGCTTCGGTCATTTCTCTGATTACGTCATCTTTGGAGAATTTTCCCTTGAATTTCCCCTGGATCATTTGGTCTGAAGTAGAAATAGAAAGATTAAGGTGCTCTAAATTGCTTAGTTTTGTAGCCGCTTCTACATCTTCAGGTATTGCTCTAATCCAGCCCTCCAAGATTATCGGTTTAAGCACTCCCATCTTAGCCAACTCCAAATTGGCGTTAAGATAGTTTGTCTCGTGGTGAGTTACAGGAAAGCCAAACTCGCTTTGATAAATCCCCATCTTGTTAAGATAGAGATTTATCATTGTTTTCTGCAATTTTGAAAGGCAAATTCTTGAAGTCTGGACTCCGTCCCTATTGGTAACATCAATAATATAAATCTTATTCTTTGACATAAAACATCCTCCTTTTAGGAAATTTTGGCCACAAACTCTTTTATGCGATCTAACCCCTTGGTAATATTCTCCATGGAGGTAGCGTAGGAAAGTCTAATATATTCACCTGCTCCAAACTCACCTCCAGGGACCACTGCTACGTTAACTTCTTCCAACAAGATATCTGCAAGGGAGGATGAATCTTTTATCGCCTGTCCTTTGAACGCCTTTCCGATAATCTTAGATACATCAGGAAAAACATAAAAAGCGCCTTGCGGTTTTAAACACGATATCCCTTCGATAGAATTTAATCTATCTACAATATAATCTCTCCTCCTGGCAAATTCAGCTACCATATTATATAAAGGTTCTTGAGTGCCCTCCAAAGCTGCAAGGCTCGCCTTCTGGGAAATAGAAGTAGGGTTAGAAGTTGAATGGCTCTGCAGATTGCTCATTGCCTTAATTATCTCTTTGGGGCCTGCGGCATAGCCAATTCGCCAACCAGTCATGGAATAAGATTTTGAGACACCGTTTACTACAATGGTTAGTTTTTTTATTTCTGGATTTAAGGAGGCAATACTTATATGCTCCTCGCTGTCATAGATAATCTTTTCATAGATTTCATCGGAGATACAAAAGATGCCTTTTTCTACCAGAACTTTACTAATAGCAACAAGATCTTCTTTGCTATAGACCATACCTGTGGGATTAGATGGAGAATTCAGAATCAAAAGTTTTGTCTTTAGAGTAATTACTTCTTTTAATTGCTGTGGTGAAATCTTAAAGCTATCTTCATGGGATGTCTTTAAGGCCACTGCCTTTGCACCAGCTACCTTAATCATCTCGGGATAACTTACCCAGTATGGCGAAGGTAAAATCACTTCATCTTCTTCATTGCACAGAGCTAAAATTGCATTAAAAATAGAGTGTTTTGCCCCACAGGAAACAAGAACTTCGTCAGGTGAATAATCCAGATTATTATCGGTTTTAAATTTCCTGCAAATTGCCTTTTTTAATTCTGGTATGCCTGAAGCTGGGGTATATTTGGTAAAACCCTCATCTATTGCTTTTTTGGCCGCATCCTTAATATGTTCGGGTGTATCAAAGTCCGGCTCACCAGCACCAAATCCAACTACATCAATCCCATCAGCTTTCATCTGCTTTGCCTTAGCGGTTATGGCTAAAGTTACTGATGGACTAATCGAACCTATTCTTTTTGATAGCGACATAGTTCATTCCTCCTCATATGTTTTTAACTCCCTTATTATCCACGTCTAAAATCATTACCTTAGCTTCAATTCCATTTCGTTTGAATGCCTTTTTCATTGCCTGGCCAATAGGCTGGGGATATCTATTGGTTATGGCAACTACAGATGAACCTGCACCACTTAAAGAAACCCCATGCGCACCAGCATCTTTGGCTGCTTCAAAAACATTTTCTAATCCAGGGATTAATTTCTTTCGATAGGGCTGATGTAAGCGGTCCTCCATTCCTAAGCCCATTGTTTCTAAATCATCAGTAATGATTCCATTAACAAAGAAGGCTACCCGATTAAGGTTAAAAACAGCGTCTTCAAATGGAACCTTTTTAGGTAAAACTGCTACTGCATCTCTGGTGTTTACCTCTAAATTCTGGGGTATAGCAATAATTGCCCTAATTCCATAGCGCACAAAAAAGTTCTTATAAATAAGCTTGTTGTCTTTGTATCCACAAATAGTCAGGCCCCCTAAAAATGCTGCCACAATATTATCTGCATGACCTTCTAATTTAGCGCAGATTTGCATCAATTCTTCTTGGGATAATTCCTTCTTACAAATCTCATTGGCTGCTGCTGCTCCAGCAACAATTGAAGCGGCACTACTACCTAATCCTCTGGCAATGGGGATATGATTATCCATTTTTATTTTTAATCCTTTTAGTACATAACCGCACTTCTTGAATACCTTATTGGCTGCTTGAAAGGAAAGATTCTTCTTATCTTTTGGAAGAACATCTTTTCCTTCTCCAGTAATTTCTATCTTTAATCCATAACGAGTTTCTTGCATCTGAAGAGTGTTATATAATTCTAAAGCCATCCCCAAACAATTAAATCCTGCTCCTAAATTTGCTGTTGTAGCTGAAACACGAACTCTTACTTTTAACATTAGCTTTCAAGCCCCTTTATCCATATATCACTAACCTCCTACCAGCCAGCTCGTTCACGCTCTGATTCAGGCATAACATCACTTAATAAAATTGTTCTCTTAACTTCTTTAATATCTCTTGTCTTAGTATCAATAATATATCCACGTAAAAACCAATCAGCCCAGAGGCAAGATGCATTACAGCAAATGGTACCGCCTATCTTAGCGTTGCCAAATGCCTCATGGATATGGCCAAAGATATGAAAGATGGGCTGCTTATCTTTAACTAAGTTGAATATCGATACCGAACCTGCACGCAAGCCATTTGCTACTCTGTCTAAGATACCTTTTGGCGGCCCATGGGTTATGAATATGGTTTTTTTGTCCACTTTTCCTTCGATACTTCCCAATTTTTTGGCAAGTTCGTCCTCGGGCAACTCATTATTAGTATCCCAAGGGGTAGGAAGAACATATTGAAATCCCGTTATTTTCAATTTCCCTAAAACATGAGTCCTTGAATTTAAATTCAATATTCCATAGTCATCAAGCACCTTGTCCCAATCCCCATCAGAAATATGGTCATCATTGCCAATTAGCATATATACAGGGATATCCATTGTTTTTAATAACTTACATATCTCGATTAACTTTTCTTTCTGTTTCGATTTAATTGTAGATAAATCAATGCTTTGTTACCGTGAATGTCACTTGTAGCAAATATTTTCATTTACTTTTCCCGTCCCAATTTATTAACTCTTCCACTACCTCTTTTGGCAAACTCCACCCTGTCATTTTATAACGGCCCAAGCCATCAAATTCTCTTACCTCAACGCTTTTTTCTGTATTCATATTAAACTCACAAATTTTTGTCTTTTCTTTTATGGGAAACTTTTTGATTTTACTCTGTTTAAATTTTTTCTGCCAGGAAACCAATTCTTCCGCAACCGCCCTTGGCATTTTCCAAGAACGACACCGTTCATCCTTGCAATCATCAAAATAGCGCATCTCTAAAATTTCGTCTGACAAGTTTATAAATTCGACTTTATAATTGCCTTGCTTATTTAGCATTCCGCTATCCTCCTAATCTGATTTTTTCATTTTTCTTATTCACCTCTTGAGCTATTTCCTCTTTATATTCTTTCACTTTCTCTCTTATCTCTGGGAATTTTACTCCCAAGATTTGTTGTGCTGTCAAGATGCCTGCGTTCTTAGCTCCGGCCTTGCCAACCGCTACAGTAGCCACAGGGACACCTGAAGGCATCTGAACTATGGACAAGAGAGAGTCTAATCCTCCAGACAACTGCGTTTGCATAGGCACACCAATCACTGGCAAGGGTGTCATTGAGGCGATTACACCTGCTAAATGCGCTGCCCCACCTGCACCAGCGATGATTACCTCTAAGCCTCGTTCTTCAGCACTAGAGGCATACTCATGTGCTCTTTGTGGTGTGCGGTGAGCGGAGATAATATTTATCTCATAGCCTATGCCAAATTTATCAAGAATATTAGCTGTTTCTTGCATTACCGGCAAATCAGAATCACTACCCATAACAATTCCCACTAAAATTTTCTTATCCATGCTCATTTCCTCCATGTTTATATCCTTTGACTAAACTCAGATTGGCCTTAATAACCTTTTCCATAAACGCTTTTGTTTTTTTATCAGCATACCTTAAATCTCTTGCATCCTCTTCACAATTGACCAAGCAATGAGATTCGATGATTCTCTCAGGGATAATATCTACTCTTTCCACCACTGCTAAATGTTTTATGCAAACACCATCACCAATCTCTGCCTTAAAAACTACTGAGCCAAAACCAACAAAACAGTTTTTGCCAATTTTGCAAGGCCCATGAATTATGCAACCGTGCGCCAAAGAGGAACTTTCTTCTATTAAAACAGAGCTGCCTTCCAGAGCATGAATTATGACCCTATCTTGAACATTGCAGTTATCTTTAATAATTATCGAGCTGCCAGGCTCATCGGCTCTGATAACCGCAGTCGGGCCAACAAAGACATTGTTGCCTATACTTACCTTGCCTATTATTACTGCTGTCAGGTCAATATAAGCGCTATTATCTATCTGCGGATAATCTCCTTCTGGATTCCATCTAATCATTTTTGGCCTGTTACGGGCTTTACTCGGCACACTCACTGTCTACCCCCCCCAATTCAATTTTTATTCTAACCTACGCTATGCCAATGCGCTTCCTCTCCGCCGATAGAATGGCATTCCTCAATTCCTCAATATCCCTAGCCTTTAACCAATTCTTATCAAAGTCCTTATCCTGAACAATCTGGGCAATAGCCGCCAGAGCACGGAGGTAGAAATTGCGTTCATCAGGAGGGCCAACCAGAACAAACACGGTGTGAATTCCCCCGGATACACCAGGAAAGATAACCCCTTCTTTACAACGAACCATAAGAATGTCAAATTCCTGAATTCCTCTGGCAATGACATGTGGTATGGCAAGTCCGGGAGCAATCACGGTGCTAATCTGTTTCTCTCTTTCCATAAAGAGATTAAAGAGTGTCTTATTGTCTATGCCTACCCGCCTGAAGAGCATAGCCGATACCGTCTCAAACATCTCTTTTAAGGATATAGAGTGGTCTATATCCAAAATCTCACACTTTTTTATCAGACGGTCAAACCTATCCTCAACAATCCCTCTCTGCTCGACTACAATCTCCCTTAATTCATCACGTAGAGTATTATCCCTTAACTCTTCGGGGATAATACGCTCAACAGTGTGTATGCGGGCAGAAGCTTTTATCAGCCGCCTTCTTATGAGCTTCTCAAGCTCAACAGCCAAAAACCCTGCCGGGGTAACTAAAAGTATAACTAACCACCACTCAGGAGGAAAAGGCACTGTTTTAAATGGACTAACTCCAAATAAAGGAAGAGAATAGACCCATATAACTTGCAGCCCTAAAGTTGTACCCGCCCCTATAACCACCCATTTATTTGAGAAGGGACTAAAGGTAAATGCCGAGCCTCTTACTGATCTGGCGGTAAATAGGTAACAAACTTCTACAAAGATCAGCGTGGTGAATGCTGCTGTCCCTGCCTGAGCAAAATCACGCAGGGACAAATAAACGAGACCGAATACAGTAAATACCACACTTGTCTCCACAATAGATACTAAGCCAACCCTCTGGAGAAAAAAGGCATTCGCCAATGGCTCGCTAATGTCACGGGGAGGCATATCGAGTATCCCCTTCTCTTTTACTTCCCGGGCTAAAGGTATGGCACAAGCAAGAGCTATAATTAAATTTACCCACAGGATTTGTATCGGTTCTAAAGGAAGACGTTCGGCAAAAATAGGTATGAACGGGGAAAGCAATATTGCCCCCATCATCACCATAACCTGGCCGCCGTTTGTAGGAAGTAAATACAAAATAACCTTCCAGATGTTGTTGAAAATATGCCTGCCTTCTTCTATTGCGGCTACGATACTGGCGAAATTATCATCGGTCAAAACCATATCAGAGGATTCTTTACTTACCTCGGTGCCTGTTATTCCCATAGATATTCCTATGTGGGCTCTCTTTAGCGCTGGAGCATCGTTTACCCCATCGCCGGTAACAGCAACTATCTCGCCTCTTTTATGCAGCTGTTCTACTATCCTAAACTTGTGTTCGGGAGCAACCCTGGCATACACTGATACTTTATCCACAACCTCAGATAATTCTATATCATCCATTCTTTGTATCTCTGCCCCGCTCAAAACCCTTTCTTCCCCTTCGCCTATCCTTAATTCTCCGGCAATAGCTTTTGCCGTTTGCGCATGGTCGCCGGTTATCATCAGTACTCTTATCCCTGCTCCCTTACATTTCCTGACTGCCTCTATCGCTTCTTCTCTGCACGGATCTATCATTCCCTGAAGCCCGAGGAAAGTTAGCCCAACCAAATCTTCTTCTGAAGTGAGCGATGTCTTCTCCTTCTCCACAACCTTATAACCCATACCAAGCACACGAAGAGCGTCTTTCGCCATCTCATCCGATTTAGATAGTATTTCCTCGGTCATTAAAGGTTTAATATCCCCCTCTATTAACTGGCTTTGACACATCTTTAAGACCCTCTCCGGTGAGCCCTTCACATAGACGATGTTTCCCTCGTCGCCTTTGTGCAGAGTAGCCATATATTGCTCTTCCGGCTCAAAAGGCATTTCATCTAATCTTGGGAGTTTTTCCGTAATACCGGCCTTAGCTGCTGAAACAATCAAAGCTCCTTCAGTAGGATCGCCTTTGATGCTATATAATCCTTGCTCGCTTTCCTCAAGAAGAGCATTGTTACAAAGGCAGCCTGCCCGCATAGTCTCCATCAATTCTTTACCTAATTCTACCAAGCCATGCGCCTTATCGCTTAGAAAAACCTCTCCCTTAGGTTCATAACCAACGCCGCTTAAACGGTAATCTTTTCCCCCGGAGTATATCCTGGTTACGGTCATCTCGTTACGGGTAAGAGTTCCAGTCTTATCGGAGCAGATAACTGTAGTGCACCCTAAAGTTTCTGCTGCCGGTAACCGCCGGATAAGTGCGTGGCGCCGGGCCATAGATATTGTACCAAAGGCAAAAGTGGTAATTACCGCTGCTGGCAGCCCTTCGGGGATCCCTGCAACAATCAACCCTATGGTAGTCAGGAACATATGCACAGCCCCATAGCCGAATACTAATCCCACAATAAAATTAATCACACCCAGTATAGGGATAACAATGACAAAGAACCTGGTAAAACCGGCTATTTTCTTCATTATTGGCGGGGTGACTCTTTCAGTCTCTTGCATTATTCCCGCAATCTTACCTATTTCTGTCTGCTCTCCTGTTCCCACAACAACGCCCTCTCCCCGGCCACGGGTAACAAAAGTACCGCTAAAACATATACAGCGCTGTTTCTCAAGGGTCAAATCTGATTTTGAAATAGGACTGACGCTTTTGGCTACCGGCAATGACTCTCCAGTAAGCATTGCCTCATTTATGTTCAGGTTCTTTGCCGAGAATAAACGTAAATCAGCAGGCACCCGATTACCGCCTTCAAGCAGAATCACATCACCAGGAACTAATTCTCTTGCAGGAATAATCTTTTTCTTCCCGTCCCGAAACACAGTACACTCCAGCACCATCATCTTTTTCAGGGCTTCTAAGGCGGCCTCAGCCTTTCCTTCCTGAATAAAACCTATTATTACCGTGCCCAAAACCACAGCTATAATAACCCCCATATCCATAAATTTACCGAGGAAAAAGCAGACAACAGCAGCAAATATCAGCATATACAGCAAGGGGTTATGAAACTGGAGGAGAAATCGGATAAGAGGATTGCGACTCTTGACCTTCAGTTCATTATACCCATATTTTTTCTGCCTTGTCTTTGCCTCATTAGAGGTAAGACCACTGTTAGTAGAGTCTAATATTTCAAAGATATCCTCAATTGACAACTGATACCAACTTTTTCCATTCAGCAGCACACATGCCTCCTTTTTTACTTCAGTAAATCGTCTTTTTTTAACCTCTTATGCTATTAGCTGAAAAAATAATATTTTAAATATTTCTCTCCATTCAAATATTTTCCTTATCCATGCAAAATGTATAACCATAATTAAATCAGCAAAGATTTCATATAACATCTTTCATTAATTTTTCTTCAATAAATTTAGTAGAATATTCTCCCTTTTGAAAATCCCCGTGATTTAGCACTTTCAAGTGAAAAGGGATGGTTGTTTTTACTCCCTCAATAATAAATTCCTGTAATGCCCTCTTCATGCGGATAATAGCTGACTTTCTATCTTCAGCATGGACAATTAATTTAGCAATTAATGAATCATAGTAGGGTGGAACAACATAGCCTTTATAGAGATGGGAATCTATACGCACCCCCGGACCTCCTGGTAGATTCAAATCAGTAATCTCACCTGGCGAAGGCATAAAATTATTGCCTGGGTCTTCGGCGTTTATCCGGCATTCTATAGAGTGGCTATTACAGCTAATATCCTGTTGCTGATAAGCCAGCCTTTGGCCAGCGGCAATGCGAATCTGTTCTTTGACTAAATCTATACCTGTGATCATTTCCGTAATGGGGTGTTCTACCTGAATCCTTGTATTCATCTCCATAAAATAGAAATTGCCTTCTTTATCCAGAATGAACTCAACAGTCCCTGCGCTAAAATAATTAACTGCCTTTGCTGCTTTTATGGCTATCTTACCCATCTTATCCCTTAATTTCTCATTTATAGCGGGAGAGGGCGTCTCTTCGATAAGTTTTTGATGCCGCCTTTGAATAGAGCATTCTCTCTCTCACATGTATAGTATTGCCGAATTTGTCAGCAAGAACCTGTACCTCAATATGGCGTGCCTCATCAATATACTTTTCAATATAAACCTCATTATTACCAAAGGCAGCCTGAGCTTCGTTTTTGGCCATATGAAAACCTGAAATTAAACTTTCTCTATTATGGGCTATTCTCATTCCTTTACCTCCCCCTCCGGCAGAGGCTTTAATCATTACTGGGTAACCAATTTTTTCTGCTACCCTGATTACTTCTTTTTCATCTTTGATTACGCCTTCACTGCCTGGAACTACAGGAATTCTTGCCTTCTTCATTGTTTCCCTAGCAACAGACTTATCACCCATTTTACTTATCGCCATGGGCGGAGGACCAATAAAGGTTATTTTACAAGACTCACATATTTCAGCAAAATGGGTATTTTCAGATAGAAACCCATATCCCGGATGAATTGCTTCGACATCAGTGACTTCGGCCGCGCTGATAATCGCTGGAATATTCAGGTAACTTTCCTTGCTTTGCGACTTACCTATGCAGAGAGCCTCATCTGCAAATCTAACATGCAGGGAATTAGCATCTGCTTCAGAATAGACAGCGACTGTTCTTATGTCCATCTCTTTACAGGCTCTGATTACTCTTAAAGCAATCTCGCCACGATTGGCAATTAAAATTTTAGAAAACATTCATGCTCCTGCGGCTTTCCTTAACCTGTCCATAATTGCCAAACCCAATCCTTCTTCTTTAACACTTTCGGCGATAACAATATCTACGCCTTCTTTATCAAAATTTCTTAAAACAGAAAAGAGATTAGCGGCACAAATAGTTAAATCATCTCCTGGGCCTAACGACTTAACATTAAATCCATCATATTTATCCTTATTTTCCTCCCTTACCAATATTCCCAGGGAGCACCCTTGTGAATTCAAACGAGATGCTAAATTTTTAACCTTTTCTACCTGGATTTTGCCATTACCTTCAACAAGCATTACCTTCGCCTTGGGCGAATAGTGACGAGAATACATACCGGGTGATAAAATTTTATCTTGCTTATAGATTTTCACTTCGTTAATTACTTTCTTTAGTTTCTCGATACTCACTCCTCCCGGGCGTAATATAACAGGTGGATTTTGCGTAAAATCCAATATCGTTGACTCTATTCCTACTAAAGTCTTCCCGCCGTCAATAACTATATCTATCTTTTCATTCAGGTCATCTAAAACATGCTGAGCAGTTGTAGGAGAGGGCCTTCCAAATAAATTAGCGCTTGGCGCGGCAATTGGTGTGTCGGAGAACTTAATAAAAGCTAACGCAACTTTATCAGCCGGTATTCTTATGGCTACAGTATCAAGTCCGGCAGTAACTATATCGGGTATATTTTTAGACTTTTTAAAAACCAGAGTCAACGGCCCAGGCCAAAATTCATCAGCCAATCTTAATGCTATATCTGGAATGTCTCCTGCCAACTTATATAAATCTTCTTTTTGGGCGATATGCACAATTAAAGGGTCTTCCAGGGGCCTCTTTTTTGCCTCAAATATCTTAGCTACCGCTTTAGGATTAAATGCGTCTGCGCCTAATCCATAAACCGTTTCCGTAGGAAAGGCAACCAAACCGCCATCTTTTATTTTTTCGGCTGCGGTCTTAATGTAAACTGGATTTATATTATCAGGGTTAACTGTTATAATCTCTGTTTTCATCTTAATATCTTAAATTTTCCCGAGCCTGTTTGGCTCCCTTAGATTTTGCTTATTTATTCCTAAATTGTACTTACCTTTTCCAGATTTTTATTCAGTGTAAAAATCTCAATACGTTCGCCAGTTGCCGGGTCAAAGCTTGAATGAATATCAATTACCTCGACATCGACTAGATTCTTAATCATCACTTCTAAAAGGGGTTTTGCTCTTTCGATAAGCTTTTCTTTCAGCTCTTTTATCAATTTCATACCTTCCTGATTTTTAACCAAAAATCTTTCTGCGGGAGGCATAACTCCTTTGAATCTTACTATTATTGCGTCACCCGCTACTTGAACAACCGCGGATTCGGCCTGCTCGCCCAGCTGCTCTTTCAAAAATTTGGTCATCGCCTCACTAACCGCAGATTCAATCTCCTGTTTCGCTTTGCCATTCATCTTTAGGTTACCTCCTTCTGATTTGGAATTTCTATTCCTCTTTATCCGTAATCATTTTAAGGGCCTGAAGATATTTCTCTGTTGTTTTATTGACTATCTCATCAGGTAACCCCGGTCCAGGTGATTCTTTATTCCAATCCAGCGTTTCTATATAGTCACGGACAAATTGTTTGTCAAAACTTGGCTGACTCTTACCTGGCGCATAACTATCTTTTGGCCAGAAGCGGGATGAATCAGGTGTAAGCACCTCATCTATAAGAATAATCTCATCGCAACTAAAGCCAAATTCAAACTTGGTATCGGCAATAATTATGCCTTTTGATTCTGCGTATCTATTCGCTTTTTCATATAGAGCCATACTTATAGCTTTTAATTTCGTAGCGACATCTTCTCCTATCATTCTTTCAATGTATTTTTGGGTGACGTTTATATCGTGCCCTACATCCTCCTTTGTTGCCGGAGTAAAAATCGGTTCGGGCAACTTGTCTGACTCTTTAAGCCCTTTGGGGAGCTTTACTCCGCAAATAGACTGTGTATCCTTATATTCTTTCCAACCAGAGCCGGAAAGATACCCTCTCACCACACATTCAACCGGCAAAGGCTTTGCCTTTTTAACCAGCATAGAGCGGCCGCGTAATGTTTCTTTATATTTTTGCACCTCTTCTGGAAACCCATCTACATTGGCAGTGAGAAAATGATTGGGAATTATATCCTTGGTAAACTTAAACCAGAACACTGAAAGCTGAGTTAAGACTTCCCCTTTATGGGGAATTTCCGTAGGCAATACTACATCAAAGCAGGATATTCTGTCAGTTGCCACCATCAGAAACTTATCTTTTAGATTATAGATCTCCCGTACTTTCCCTCTTTTAAAAAACTCAATATCGCCGAGTCTTGAAAATTTCAGTGTATCATTGCTCATCTTGAATACCTCCTTATGTTCTTCCATTTATCCTTACACGAAGTTTAATTACTCTAGTTCCAAGCTTTCAGGAGAAATATAATCACCAAGGCGCTTTTGTGCTTGAAGTAAGCGATCCCGCTGCTGACTAAGCACCTCAAAGAGCGCCTGTGGCGCATCAGCAAGGTTCTCTCGATGAAATTTCTCCACCCGTTCAAGTTTGGCTAAATTTTCAGGAACACGAATGGTGAATTGCTTAATGTAGTCTTCCTTTGCGTAATCCTTATCCAAAACCTGCTTGAAAAGAATACGCAGGTTCTCATATTTAGGAATCCAGCCCGTAGGACCCTTTATCGCATCCACTTCATTATGCACACGCAGCTCCATCCACTTCACCCATACATGCTTGTCCCGAACACCGTTTAAGAATTTGCCTTCTTTATCTCGAAGAAAATAGTTAACGCCAAAGACAAGAGGTGTTTTCTTAAGTTTCTTACCAAATTCTAAGTTATTGCGGATATACTTACCTAAAGGAATAGAGATAAAATCCTGAATGCTCATAAGATTTATCTCAGGGACGCCCTCTTTGCCAATAGTGGCAAAAGTTGTTTCTGTTTCTAATGCAGCGCCATAGGCAATAATACCATGCTCCCAATTAAAACTCTGCTGCACCGGCACATAGCTTTTTGCATCGCGGCCGCCATACATAATACCAGCTAACTCTACGCCTTGTGGATTATCAAGCTCGGGATCAACATTCTCCAATGCCTTTAGAACTACAGCATAACGAGCGTTTTTGTGGGCAGGGGGAATTTTATTGCCTCCGCTATCAAGCATGCCTTCGTACCAAGAGCCAGAGAAATTTACTCCTTCTTTAGGAAGCTCGCAATCCATACCTAACCAATATGGCCTGCCATCTTTTACCAGAATATTGGAAAAGATTACCTCGCCAGGAGTAATAAGCACTTTATGGATAGCAGGATCATCGCCAGGATTAACATTCTGAATAATCCCGAAGATTCCGGCTTCAGCATTCACTGCTTGGGCACAACCATCAATATTGCGAAAGTAGGCAATATCATCACCCACGATAGTTTCGCCAGGAAGCATTGCCGTAGAAGTCTTGCCGCAGGCGCTGGGAAAAGCACCTGCTAAATAGGTCTTGCGGCCATTCGGCCCGTGAACCCCCATTAAGAGCATATGTTCAGCAAGCCAACCCTCTTTGTCTGCTTTGCGAATGGTAAGGCGAAGGGCGAGCTTCTTTAAACCGACAGTATTGCCAGCATACTGAGTATTTACACTATAAATGGTGTCTTTGGTATAATCAATATAGATACGCTTTTTATCTGCCTCTACACTCACCATATCCTCATTCATTTTTCCTGCCGAATGTAAAATACAAAAAAGTTCTGACTGTTCTGTTTTTTGCGTAAACCCCGTTAGATGTTTACTATCTAACGGGGTAAACATATCATAAGCTGACCGATAAAGAAGGTCTTCACTGTGAGCCACATACCAGGAATCGGTGCACTGCACACAAGGAATGCTGAATATAGAATTAGCCGGTCCCAGTGAAAGAAAGCGGACAATCATTGTGCGTCCCTGCATAGCGCCTTTAAGCAATACTTTTACTTCCGTCAAGCCTTCTTCGCGCTCAATCTGATTAAGGGTCTTATTAAGTGAATCATCCTTAGGCACAAGATACTTCGTAACCTCACGGTCACGGCCCTGATCCTGCATCCCATCAAAGTGATAAGTATGTCCGGAAATCGCCAATGGTTTTTCCTCACCACCAGAGACTGCTTGTTGGCGTACATAAGCGATATCTTCTGAAGAATCGCTGCAGATAAATATTCTCTCAGGATTACAGAGTTCGCAAGACTCAGCAATAAACTGCTGAACTTTAGGGCTAGCTATAGCATTCAGTTTCTCATAATCACGCTCACTCAATTTGGACTCCAATACTTCTAGATACATTTTAGACATCGCGCTTCCTCCTTTTTTTCTTAAAAAACGCCGTTAAAATAAAAAAACCAACATCATCTTCCGCTCATCTTTAGATGAACTAAAAGATTTTGATGTTGGCTTACTCTACACCAATCCCGAAAGTTCGGGATCCTTGCCTCAGTCTACCAAAATATTCTATTTATACGCAGTATCTTATTACAGAAAAATACGTTTGTCAATCTTTTTCAATTATGAATCTGTTTTCTAAATTTTGCTCCAAAGTAAAAATAATCACTCTTTCTCCTGTTTTTGTGCTTATATCAGTATGCAAACTCTTTATCTGGCAACCGGTAATCTCTGATACTATATTCTCAAGTAACACTCTGGCGCCTTCTAATAATTGCATTCGAGTTTTTTTTATCAACTCCGCTCCTTCGGCACTTTTTGTCAGTTGTTCCTCAGCCGCAGTAAGCACGCCTTTAAGCCGCACTAAAACCATATCTTTAATAATATAGACCTTAGTCTCCTTAGGGCCTCTGCCCATATACTCCATTTCAAACTTTATTATTGCCTCTCCGATTTGAGATTCTATTTGACCTTTTGTCATATCAGGCATTTCGTTACTCCTTATTGCTCGTAGGTATATTTATATCATAATGTATTCAATATTGCAAGTCGATTTACGGGGAAAAAGGCTTTGAGCACAGGTAGGCCAAAAACGAAGCTTGAGCCCCGAGCACAAAAACTGCTTTGAGTGAGCAGGGCATTCCTCCTACCCCCTCTGCTGCCAAGAAAGATTTGATTTGCGCAACTAAACTGGGATTGCTTCCCTCCGCAGGCGGGCAGGCGTCGCTTCGCTCAGATACAGGACATTAATTAAGAAAAGGATTGCATCAAAAATCGTTAAACGTTATAATAAGCCTGAAACACGATATCAACGAGGTAACATACTTGTGCCAAATTTGTGCCATATTCATAGTATGCAAATAGAAACTATCCAAATAGATAAAAAGAGGTAACATTATACGAGGGGGTAAGATATGAAAAAGAAAGTACTAGGGCTTATAGGGGCACTCGAGATAGAGCTTACAGGGACTGATGATATAGCGGTTCTTGATCTTGCCGGGCAGATAGACAGCTATACAGCTGAAGAAATAACAAAGATAATAGACTCTCATATAAATAACGGCAATTTCAAGATTATTGTCGACCTTACCCGTGTTGACTATTTGGACAGCTCCGGATTAAGCGCACTAATAAACGCAAAGACAATACTCGGCGAGCATACAGGCGACCTTCGTATAGTAGGTCTTAAAGGAAAGGCAAAAGAGGTCTTTGACCTTGCGTGCCTTACAGAGCTCTTTAACCTGTTTGACAGCCGGGAAAAGGCGTTTGAGGGGTTTTAAAACCTTATTTTAGCTCCGCAAAATATCTCTCTTCCTGGTAAGATATTATCTCGTATATCCCAATAAACCTCATTGGTCAGATTTTCTCCTGTAATGAATATGGTGCTGTATTTATTGAGGTTATAATTCAGTGTAGCGCCCAGTAAAAGATAACTGCTATAGCCCTCCTTGTTCTTATATAATAACCTGATATTCTGTATTCCAAATGGCAGAATAATATCTGTCTGGGCAAACACCTTGTGGTCAGGGTGATTTAACGCGTATTTGGAGATATAATTCTGGGCTTGGTCAATATCTGAATTAATATAAGAATAGCTCATTTTTATACGCAGCCACTTTAAAAATTTCGCATCCAGCTCTGCCTCTATGCCTTCTGTCTTTGTCCTGGCAATATTTGCTGCCTCATAAAAGTCCGGAGATAGTGGGGTCTTTATCCAGTCTATAAGGTCATCACAATCACGCCTGAAAGCTGTAAAGCTTAGGGCAATATCCTCATTATCTTTCAAAATAAAATCTATGCCTGCCTCATAACTTACTGATTTTTCTGTTGAAAGGTTTTTGTTGCCTTTGTTTGCAGAGCTGTCATAAAAAAGTTCTGTATAACCCGGCGGCCTTGCCGCTTTGGCTGCTGACGATCTCAACTTTATCCACGGCAATGGCTTAAAGAAAACGCCTGCCTGTGGCAATATTTGGGTATTATATTCTGAATAATCATCAATACGGATAGACGCATCATAGCCGAAAACCTTGTTCTGGTAGTTCCTATAGGATAATGAATATGAATCTCTGCCTCTTGAATCATCTCCAAGGTTTGTGCTCTCTATACTCTGTCTGTTGATATCAACACCTGCTGTTACTAACCCAAAATCAAGCAGATCTGCTTCTGCTTCAACCTGCATACCTTTTATTATCGTTCTATGATGATTAAGATAATAGTCTGGCCTGGCTATATCCAGCATATATTTATCGTGATGCCTTCTATAATATATTTTAGGTGTTATATTAAACCGCTCTACCTTAATATCAGTACTCCAGTTAACAAATAGCGTATCTGTCCATTCCTTGGAATTATATGGGCCATAAAAATCTGCCGCGCCAAACTCCTTTTCACCATAACCGGCAAAGAGATAACTCGATATATTATCCCCTACCTCGAGAAGCCCTGATGATGAAACAGCAAACTCCTTGAAATCTGTGTCAAACCTCCATCCATTAGATGTTGCCTCCTGGACTGAGAAGTTTATGCCTGAGGCCTCATTTTTTAAAGACAGATAGAGTGAGCTAGTTTGCGTTTCATCAGTGCCGTATTCGAAGAACATGCTGCCTTCATTCGCGACAGGCCTTTTAGTGGTAATATCAACTGCCCCTCCTATGGCAGACTGCGACCAGATTTGAGAAGATGCGCCTCTTATGACAGTCATCTTTTCCATTGCTAAATCAGGTATTGCTAAATCCAGATTATGGTGTGCTGTTTGAGGGTCATTCAGGAGGATACCATTTACTGATATGTTTGTTTGCTGTGCTGTTGCGCCTCTTATGCTCAAGTCGGACTGGATACCAAAGATACTCCTCTTTGATATATCTACCCCTGCCTCCTGTTCAAGGATATCTTCAAAAGAGGCCGCGGGGCTCTCTTCGGGGTATAAGATGCTTATATTTTTTGTCTGATCCTGGCCTTCTGTTTCAAAAGGCTGAAGAGATACCGTGATAGGTTCAAGCTCTATTTCGTTAGAATAGGCTGTATAAGCGGGAGATAAAACAAGTATAGCCAAAAGCCCCACAGAAAATAAACCTTTAAATAAATACAAGTATTTCATAGAGATATTATAAGAAAGCTGAAACCTATTGTCAACTTAAATTTATTATATAGTTAACATATAACAACCACTCATGCCTTTATCTTCGCAGCGATGGTATTTTTGCGGATTATTTAAAATCAAGGCAAAAAAAGCCAAATCGCTGCTCCGACAAAGGCATGAGTGGTTATCTTTATAGATTTTGAGATTTCAATTTTCCAGCTATTTCACCTTGAGGGCCATGATGGTGATATCATCGTGCTGGGGGGCGTTTTTGCGGAATTGCAGGACCTCTTTATAGATATTTTCTGTTATCTCTTTTGCCGTCAAATTCTTATACCTTGAAACGCATGCCTTCAACCTGTCTTCTCCAAATTCCTCTTTTTTTATATTGCGCGCCTCTGTGACACCATCTGTATAAAGCACAAATGTGTCTCCCGGGGACATCGGTATCTCTTCTTTAGCGAATTCAACGCCATCCATGATACCTAATGCCATACCGCTCTTGGCTGTGATCAGAGTCGTATCTTTGTCGTTTCCCGCAAAGATAACGGGAAGATGGCCTGCGTCAACGATAGAAAGCTTCATGTTTTTACCATCAACATTAAGATAGGTAAGTGTGACAAAAAGCCCTGATGTTGACTCTGTTGCTATCTGGTTGTTAAGCTCTGTGACGACTTTAACAGGATCAGCTTCAGTCTTTGAATGAAACCTGAAATTGCTTACTGTCATCGCCATAAAAAGTGCCGCGGGAACGCCTTTTCCTGAGACATCACCTATCATTATACCAAAGCTTTTATTGTCGTTTCGTACAAAATCATAAAGGTCTCCTCCTATTGATTTTGCTGGTTCCATCTTAAACCATATATCGAAGCCATCCTTTTCAGGAGGGGCCTGCCTTAAGAAACTCTGCTGTATCCTTTTGGCGATATCCAGGTCTCTCTGCATAAGGATTCTTTTATTTTGTTCAGCGATATATTGGTGAAATGTACAAAATACATAAACCCCCACTATAAGGAGCAGCGGATAAAACAGGTCTATCCAGATGTTAAAAAAGGCAAACAATCCAAATGCCACTGCTATAAACCCGAAGAATATAAAAACAGCTGACAGTACCTCAAAAACAGGCTTAAATTTGAATACAGCTATCACAATAAGGCCTGACAGCACAATCAATATAAGGATATTTACAGCAGGGTCAACCCTTACTATAAAATTCTTTAATAGTATTGTATTTATCAGGTTTGCATGAAGCCCTACCATGGGGTAGCGTTCCTGGAGAGGTATGGGGTTTAAATCATGTGTGGCAACCGCGGTAAGGCCTACAACACATATCTTGCCTCGGAGCTCTTCCAGGTCAAGAACTCCCTGCTTACCCTGATGAAGGTCTCTGTAAGATGTAAGTATATCTATAAATGAATAATGCCGGAATGCCTGCCCCCAGTAACCGGCATAATTTATCATCATCTGCCCGTAAGAGTCTGTGGGTATTTTTATATCAGGGCTTAGCTTAAGGTATCTGCCCCTATCAACCTTTATATCAGTTATCTTTATGCCCAGCATATCGCATAAAGCAAGCAGGGATATCTGGGGTATTACCTTATCCTTATAGCTTATAAAAAGAGGCGACTTTCTTCTTTTCCCGTCTATATCTGTTGCAGCGTTTATGTGGCCTATGCCGCGGGCTATTTTAAGCAGTTCGGGCATGGGTTCTGACTCTATCTCAATGGCATCCGGGAACAACCCCTTTGGCCTGCCTTCGGAAAGCCTTAATGCAACGGGCAGATAGACATTTTTTGCCGCTGCAACACTCTCAACAAGTTTTACATCTGATTCATGGCTGCTTTTTGTGCTGAAAAGTATATCGAATATCACTGCCTTTGCGCCGCAGGCAGTAAGCGCATCCACTAATGCCGCGTGAAATTTTCTGTCTATGGGCCACTGGCCTATTTTTTCAAGGGTATCCTGGGCGATCTCGATTATGACAATATCGTCAACTGATTTTTGCGCAGGGCGGGTACGAAATCGGAGATCCAATGTGGAAAGCTCAAAAGTCTCAAACAGGTGAAGATAGGAGGCAAGTATCACCACAACAGGTATGGTTATAGCTATCAAATATCTTAATGTTTTTTGGGGAAATTTTATTTTAGGCATTATTAGAAATAAAATTCACGCACTCATTATTTTAAAATCATCGTGTCCGAATAGCATCAAGCATTAAAGCGGCGCCGCGTGAACCTTCCGCGCGCTCATCCCTTAACCAGTCAACATATTCGCGAAGGTTTTCTCTGAATTGCTGCCAGCCTTCTCTGTCAAGAAGTGTTAACATTATCAGATTACCAGGGGCGTCAAACCTATCTATAGCACACTTAAAACCATTGTCAATTATAATCACTTCTGCCATAGGTGTACCATTAACATTTATACCTCTGGCATATGCCTTGTTCTCAAAACACCCTACAACAGTTTTTTTGCTATCTGTCTCAACTGACATGCCGCTTCCGGCAACACCGGCAATAGCTGTTGGCGTGCGCACCTCAAAAAGAGAGGCTGAATCAATGCCTTCTATCAAGGCAAAGGCCTTGCCTTTTGAAAGCGAGATCTGCTTTTTCTTTATATCAGATACAGTCATCTCTGAGTTCTGGGAAAGTGTCACTATGTTCTTTTTTGTAGGATCAAGTGTAATGCCAACCTCAGAGGCAATTGATGTCTTTATCTTATCGTTATCGCCTAAAGACATGCCTTTTTTAGCGAGTATCCAAAAATCTTCACCTGACTGTTGTACATTTACAACACCTTTGACATAAAGCACCTGCATGTCTTCTTCGGCATAAGACGCTGCACAGAAAAAAGATAATGCCACTGCAAAAATCATTAAAAATAATATATATCTCATAACTTACTTCTATCTGTCCCTTGTATCCTTTTTATCCTTTTTATCTTTTTCATCCTTGCCTTTAACAAGCAGTTTCCATGGATTGCGTTTTATGTCATCCGTAAATTCTTCGAGATTATCAGTAGTCCTTCTTAAGTTATTCATTATCTCGTCTATATTAGGCCTGTTCTCAGCCACCGCGCTGTCTAAGTTTTTGACCAGGCTGCTTATATTCGTCATAGTCTCTTTGGCAGCCTCCATTGTGGATGTTGCCTGCTCTATAATGGCATCTATATCAATAGGGTCTTTACCTTGTATGGTTGCCCCACGCTTTATGGCCGGGGCCCCTGCATCTCCCGGGGATAGTTCTATGTACTTCTCACCCATAAGGCCCAAGGTTGTAACCGATGCCTTTGCGCCTTCCCTGATGGTGGCATTCTCGCTCAACTCAAGTTTTACAAGGACTACAGTATCGCCTTCTTTTCTATACACAAGCTGAACACTATCGACCTTTCCAACCTCAACCCCGCTTAAGCGCACAGAGGCGTCTTTTTCAATACCTGAGGAATTTGAAAATACAACATTTATATTGTATGCCTGCTGGAACGGTTTAAAGTTACCCGCCATTATGGTAAGGCCCGCTAAAATACCGACGCATAGTATCGCTACAAACCCTGTCTTTACCTCATTTGTAAGTATCTTTGCCATGTGCCCTTCTCCTTATTTTGTAAGTTCCTCTAAATAGCCCTCGCCTGATTTGAAAAACTGAATAGGCCCGTCAGGGCTGCCTGTAATAAACTGTTTTACGCGCGGGTCTGCTGAATTTTTAATATCCTCCATAGCGCCCTCCGCTATAATCTTTCCTTCATAGAGCATAACAACCCTGTCGGCTATTGAAAAAACGCTCTTCATATCATGGGTTACGACAATTGATGTTATATGAAGCTTCTTGCTTAGGTCAAGTATAAGCTTATCGATAACACCTGCTACTATCGGGTCAAGCCCGGCGGTAGGTTCATCGTAAAATACCATCTCGGGGTCCATTGAAATCGCCCTCGCCAGGCCTACTCTTCTTCTCATGCCGCCTGAAAGCTCACTCGGCATAAAATTCTCAAAACCGCGAAGGCCTACCAGCTCAAGTTTCATCTTTATTATAATATCAATTATATCAGGGGCAAGTTTTGTGTGCTCGCGCAGAGCCAGGGCTATGTTTTCCTTGACTGTCATGGAATCATAAAGCGCCGCATTCTGAAAAACCATACCATATATCTTTCTTATCTTATCAAATTCAGACTCGCTAAGCTTTGTTATGTCCTTACCTTTTATAATTACAGAACCGCTGTCAGGCCTGTGGGTGCCTATCATGTGCCTTAATAAGGTGGATTTTCCGCATCCGCTTCCACCCATAATAACAAGGGTCTCCCCTTTATATACCTTTAAATTAATGCCGTTTAAAACCACCCTGTCACCAAAGCTCTTAACCAGGTCTTTTATCTCTATTGAAACTTCCTTGTTTTCCATGTATCACTCCTGAATATATAAAACAATTGACTATATACAATATTGTAATAATTGAGTTTGTGCCTTTGTTGAAACAACGCATTGGCTTTTTTTGCCAGGATTTCATAATGTGCAAAAATACCATCGCTGCCAAAATAAAGGCACAAACGAAATAATAATCTAACTATATGTTACTAAAAAAGAATATACCCGTAAGCACACAATCCGCCAATATAATAAGTATAAAGCTTGTCACAACACTTACTGTGGTAGCACGGCCAACGCCTTCGGCGCCTCCTTGTGTATTAAGCCCCATATAGCAGCCAATAAGCGATATAATCATCGCAAAAGATACAGATTTTACCAGGCCTGTATATATATCTTTAAGCTCTAAAAACTTAAATGTTATGTTTATATACAGCCCGGAGTTTATGCCTACATTGAATACCCCGACAAGATAACCGCCTATCATGCCTACGAGATCGCTAAATATCGTAAGGCAGGGCAGCATTACAATAAGCGCTAAAAACCTCGGCACAACAAGAAACCTTACAGGGTTTAAGGCCTGAGTTTGTAACGCCTCTATCTGCTCCGTTACCTTCATACTGCCAAGCTCAGCTGTTATCGCGGCACCAACCCTGCCCGCGACAACAAGCGCTGTAAGAACAGGCCCCATCTCTCTTGCCATCGCGACAGCAACAAGGCTCGCCACATACATCTCAGCGCCAAGCTGCGCGAGCTGATACGCACTTTGCATCGCGAGTACAATACCTGTAAAAAACGCGACGAAGAAAACTATAAGCAGGCTGTTTACGCCGCTAAATACCATTTGCTCAAATATATTTTTTCGGGAAGGCGCCTTCTTGATAAACGGGCCCGCAAACGTCCAGAAGAGAGACTGGCCAAGTAGTATAAATATGCCGCCTATCTGTGATAAAACGGATAGAGTAGATTTACCTATTGCCCCTATCATGTTTAGCATTTTCTTTTCCTGTTTTTAGAATCCGGCTATTGCCTCTTCTTCTGTTTCAAAAATCTCAAAAAGTTTCTCGAGCTTTGTGATCTCAAAAAGGCTTTTAACCTTAGGCGCAAGATTTGAGATGCGAAGCTTGCCGCCATAAACCCTGGTCTTTTTAAGCATCTCCACAAGCGTTGCCAGGCCTGAGCTATCCACATATGAAACACTGTTTAGATTCACGAGTATTTTCATCGCCTTATTCTTTACACCCTTTTCAAAGGCCTCTCTTATGTCCGGTGAAGAATTTATATCTATATCGCCTTTTATCTCATAGGTAGTTATGCCATTAACCTCTCTCTGTGATATATGCATCGCGGTTCCCCCTTATTTTAGTTTTAAATGTTTTATCATAGTAAGACGATTACCCTGCTCATTTGATTTGAGCTCATCCATAAGATGTTTTATAAGGAAGACCCCTCTTCCGCTTCCTCTTAATATGTTCTCATCTGAAGTAGGGTCCGGTATAGAGCTTAAATTAAAGCCCCTGCCGTTATCCTCAACTGAAAGGGTTACCTTTGCATCCTTATAATTAAAGTCTATCTGAACCTTCTTTGTCTTGTCAAATTTATTACCATATTTTATCGCGTTTATCAACGCCTCTTCAAGGCAGAGCCTTATATCAAATATATCACTCTCATCTGTCCCGATCTGCTCAAGCATATTCTTTATCTGGTCAACAGCATGTTTTATGTTGTCTAAATCACTCTCTATGATTATTCTCTTATCCATTTCGTCTAAAAATATTTAAGGGGTTTTGGCGGGGTCAATAAATCTTCCTATTCGGCGAAATTTTTCATAACGGGCCTTGACCATATCATCTTTTGATATTGATGATACCTCTTTTATGCCATTTAGGATTATGCGTTTTATATTATCAGCCGCTGCTTGCGGATCACGATGGGCGCCTCCGAGCGGTTCAGGGACAATTGTATCTATTATACCAAAATTCAAAAGATCCTGTGCCGTAAGTTTTAAGGCCTTTGCCGCCTCATCTGATCTGGCACGGTCTTTCCATAATATCGCGGCGCATCCTTCCGGAGATATCACCGAATAATACGAGTTCTGCAAAACACATACCCTGTCACCTACTCCTATGCCAAGGGCCCCTCCGCTTCCGCCTTCTCCTATAACAAATATTATAATAGGCACTCTTATAGAGATCATTTCCCGGAGATTATAAGCTATTGCCTCTGCCTGGCCTCTTTCTTCAGCGCCGATACCAGGGTATGCCCCTGGCGTATCTATAAATGTCACCACAGGGATATCAAATTTTTCAGCAATTTTCATAACCCGTATCGCTTTTCTGTAGCCTTCAGGATTTGCGCTTCCAAAATTTCTCTTTAGATTTTCATTGGTGTCCCGGCCCTTCTGATGGCCTATGATGCAAATCTTATGCCTATCTATCCTGGCTAACCCGCATACTATGGCCTTGTCATCGGAAAATGCGCGGTCTCCATGGATCTCTATAAAATCATGCATTATCATGCTTATGTAATCAAGGGTATAAGGCCTCTGGGGATGCCGAGCTATCTGGACCCTTTGCCAGGGGGTAAGGTTCTCAAATATTTCCTGCTTTAATTTTTCAAGCTTTTGCCTGAGCCTTTCAATTTCAGAATGAAGATTTATGTTTTCAGAGCTTGTAAATTTCTTAAGCTCTTCTATCTTTCTTTCAAGCTCTAAAATGGGTTTTTCAAACTCCAGGCCGCTTCCGTTCATCTATATCGCCTTCTAATCTATCACAGTAACTGATATACCTAATGGTATAATGCTATATAGTTCTTCCACATCTTCATTGCGCATCCTTATGCAGCCCTCTGTGGACTGATATCCTATGCTCTCAGGTTCTGTTGTGCCATGTATCCCATAACCTGGCTCCGGAGTGGTAAGCCCCATCCATCTGGTTCCAAGGACATTCTCAGGGCTTTCAGCCGGAATAGCTGCACCCTTGTTATACCACACAGGGTCTACAAGTCTATCTCTTACCTTAAATAGGCCTATTGGAGTAGAATTGTTCTTACCCGTAGCCACGTCATATATCTTTATAACTTCATCACCTAATAAAACAGTAAGCACGCACTGCTTGTTATCTACAATTATAGAAAATGGCTTATTCTGTACCTTAAGCTTCATGCCAGGTATAATAATATCGGATTTTAAATTGTTGGCCCGTTTTATAAGCTCTACTGTGGCTGAATACCTGCCTGCTATCTTAGCCAGAGAGTCACCCGGGACTACTATATACAACTCGCTTTCAGGCGTTAGGATATTGGAAAATAAAAGAGCTGTATTAACAGATGCTATCTTTTTTTGTACACCAGCATAATCACAGAATTGAGAATACTCGTTGATGATCTCATAATATAAAGCCTTTGCTTTAAGCAGGTTTCTATCCTTGCTATATATATCAGCAAGCGTTAAAACAGCTTCATAGCCATCTCTCTGACCCTTAGAAGAATCTGCTATTTTCTCAAGTTGTTTTATGGCTTCGGCTCTCTGGCCCAGGGTTAAAAGTTCTTTTGCCTGTTTTAATACTTTTGACTCCTTAGGGGCAACAGAAACTGTACCCTGGCTTGGGGTTTGGGGTTTTTCGCTTTGTGAAAAACTCAGAAATACTATCCTAGATATTACTACTAAAAAAACAGCTGCTGCAATAGCAATAGATACGCGCGGTATATTCTTATTCATCTTTTCCCTTTCCTTCTACATGTATATATATAAAAAATAACCTAAAAAACCCCCAAGAGATGCCCCTGCCAAAACCTGAACAGGTGTATGGCCTATGAGTTCTGCAAGCCTTTCTTCTCTTATCGGTTTTTTAAAATATATATCCTCTACCATATTATTAAGCACCTCTGCCTGCTTTCCTATAGCGCGCCTGGCGCTCTGCGCATCGAACATAGTAACAATCGCAAAACCTAAACCGATAGCGAATATACCTGAATCAAATCCATAGGACAAGCCTAATGTTGTGGCAAGCGCTGATGTCGCGGCGCAATGTGAACTCGGCATACCACCTGTTCCTATAAGCCACTTAAAATTAAACCTTTTCTCTCTTATTATGTCTGCTGTTATCTTGATAAACTGGGCGGTAAACCAGCATATAACGGTAACTGTAAACACCCTGTTATTCGCGATCTGCTCTAAAAAGCTCATAATTTTATACAGGCGGGTTAAAAAGATTTGCCGTAAAAATGTGTTATAATTCTGTTTATATTTATTGGATCAGCATCTAAAAGCTCGACACCTGTATCATAGTAAGCTACAGGCGATTCATCTGTTGTTATCTCAACCCTTCTGCTCCATACAACCCTGCCGCTTAGCTTTACATTATTATCTGCTATAGTTATATCTATATCCAACATGGTCTTTGGCAGAAGTTTTTCTTTTAAGGAAAGGCATATACCGTTTCCGCTTATGTCCTTGCTTACCGATTCTTTTACTATCCTTGGCCTTGTCCTTACCTCATAGGTAAGCTTAATGGGCAAGGATATTCTCTCATACAGCCTGCTTTCCATACTAATACTCCTATTTATAATATTGCGATTATAGCATATATACTATTTAACGTAAAGACTAAAATTAAATGAGCACACTTTTAGTTGTATAATCCACCAAATAACATAATATCGTTTATGCCTTTGCCTTCGCAGCGATGGTATTTTTGCATAGACCTAAAATCAGGGCAAAAAAAGCCAAATCGCTGCTTAAGGCAAAGGCATAAACGATTAACTCTAATAATAAGATTAAACAGCATCTCGAATATCAAAATAGCTGCTGTTGTATATTATGCGCCCTGTCATCTTATCAAAGACAGCGCTTCCTGCCTGGTCTTAGCATTTTCCTTGAATATGCCTCTTACGGCACTTGTTACTGTAACAGCACCTGGTTTTTTCACCCCGCGCATTGACATGCAAAGGTGTTCTGCCTCTATTACAACGAGCACCCCAAGCGGCTTTAGTTTTTGCATTATAATATCAGCTATCTGGGTTGTAAGCCTCTCCTGCACCTGAAGTCTTCTAGAGTATATCTCTACAACCCTTGCCAGCTTGCTTAAGCCCGTTACTCTCCCGGATTTCGGGATATAGGCAATATGGGCCTTGCCCGTAAAAGGAAGAAGGTGATGCTCACACACAGAGTATAGCGGTATACCCTTAAGAAGCACTATTTCGTTATGCTTCTCCCCCAATATAACCTCAAGCTCTTTTTTAGGATCCATCTTTATCCCGCTGAATATCTCTTCATACATATCAGCAACCCTTTTAGGGGTATCTATAAGATCCTCTCTTTTGGGATCATCACCTATTGCGGCCAATATCTCTCTTACCGCCTTTTCTATTCTCTTCTTCTGCATCTTGTATCCTCCGATTATTTGCCTATACAGAACCTGCTGAATATTTTATCAAGCATATCATCCGTAAATACTTCGCCTGTAATCGCGCCTAGGATATCCGCGGCGTCTTTTATATCTATGAGCGTTAACTCAACCGGCCTTTTCTCATCTATACCCTCTATTGCCGATTGCAGGAAAACTGATGCCTTTCTTATTGATTCTATATGCCTTGAATTGGATAAAAGTATGCTCCCTACTGATACTTTTTGGTTTAAAAAGGTATTATATATCGCGTCTTCAAGTTTATCAAGCCCTGTTTTACGCTTTGCCGATACGCTCAAAACAACATTGTCATTGAGATATTTTTTTAAGGCCTTCGGGATTAACCTCGACGGTAAATCCGACTTGTTCAATAAGACCAATGCCCTTTTTTCTTTTAGATTATCCATTAAAGACAGGTCCTCTTCTGTAAGTTTCCGGCTCTTATCAAGCACCAATAATACGAGATCCGCCTCACCTATATATTGCATGCTCCTGCTAACGCTTGCCTTTGTGATCTCATCCTCTGATTCTGATATCCCCGCGGTATCAATTATCTTTAGAGGAATGCCTTTTATATTAATAACCTCTTCTATGGTATCTCTTGTTGTCCCCGCTGTCGGAGCCACTATGACTCTATCGTTTCTTAACAGGCTGTTCATAAGGCTTGATTTACCGACATTAGGCCTGCCGCAGATAACACAAGAGGCCCCCTCGCGAAAGATAGCGCCTTTTTCAGAAGAATCTATAATTTCAAAAAGCACGCCTGCCGCTTTTTTTAAAGACTTCTTAACGGAGCTTATCTCTGAAGCGCCTATTTCCTCTTCAGGAAAATTTATATCCGCCTCGAGGCATGCGGCCGCGTCTATGATATCTTTTCTGGCTGATCTTATCTTACAGGACGCTTCGCCTCTAAGCTGGCGCTGGGATATATTGAGGCTTTCTTTTGTGCGCGAGGCAATGATATCGCAGACCGCTTCTGCCTGCACAAGGTCTATTCTTCCGTTTAAAAAAGCCCTTTTTGTAAATTCGCCGGGTTCCGCAAGGCGCGCGCCTTTTTCTAATACAAGGGTTAATATCTGCTTAAGGCATTCCATACCGCTATGACAATTTATCTCTATTATATCCTCGCAGGTATATGTGAAGGGCCTATGCATAACCGAAAGCAACACCTCGTCTATAACCCTGTTTTCATCGTGTATGTGGCCGTAACGCAGGCTGTAATTTGCAAAAGCAGAGGGCAGTTTTGGGTTTTTCCCCCTAAATATCTTATCCGCTATATCAAGGGACGATGGTCCGCTTACGCGTATAATACCTATACCATTTTCACCTGGAGGAGTTGATATCGCGGCTATTGTATCATTCATCCGCATCTCTTAACGCTTAATGTTTTTAATGCCTCTCCAACAAGAAACAATGACCCTGCTATAACAATGACCCCATCTTCAGGCGTAATAGATCTCGCGAAATCTATTGAATCCCTGAAGTTATAGCAAACGAAACTCTTTCCTGATAAAGCGCCTGCCCCATGAGCAAGCTCTAAAGCGGAAAGGGCCCTTGGCGAATCTGCTTGTGTAAATATTACATTTTTTGCCAAAGGGCAGAGGTTTTTTGCTATTTGCTTATAGTCTTTATCAGAAGATACCCCTAATATCAAGCTTATATATTTCTTATTAAAAATTCTCTTAAGCGCGCCTTTTAAGGCCTCGGCAGATGCCTTGTTTTGCGCGCCATCCAGGATAATATAAGGATTAGTAGAGTATACTTGAAAGCGGCCTGGGAAGCTTACCCTGCTTATGCCTTTTTTTATATCATCTTCAGATATTCGAAAACCCAGCCTGTCTTTTATAGTCTCTGCCAAACATACAGCAACAGAGGCATTGCCGGCCTGGTAACTTCCTATAAGAGGGGTATGCAATTTTCTATAAAAGTTATATCTGGTTTTTAAACTAAAGCCTGTCCCGGAAAGCGAGGTCTTGATATTACTCGCTACGATATCTCTGCCTGAAATAAATAAGCGCGCGTTTTTTTTAAGCGTAACATTGTTTAAAACATCAAGGGCCTGCTTTTCCTGCTTGGCGCTAACTACATAAGAATTGTTATGTATAATGCCGCATTTCTCTTTTGCTATCTCTCTAAGCGATCGGCCAAGCAAATGGGTGTGGTCATAACTTATTGGCGTTATCGCCGATATTGTAGATTCGGCGATATTTACAGCATCAAGCCTGCCGCCCAAGCCTACCTCCATAATGGCTATCTTAACTTTTTCGCGTAAAAAATATAAAAATGCCGCTGTGGTTATTGCTTCAAAATATGTAATGCCCTTTATCCTGTGCGCGTCTATAATATTTTTAATCTCAGATATCTCGCGGGCGAATGCCCTTTCAGATATGCACTGTGTGCCAACTTTTATCCTTTCTCTTATGGATATCAAGTGAGGCGACACAAAAATACCTGTCCGAATTCCCGCTGCGTTTAATATAGAACCGAGCGTGCATACGGTAGACCCCTTGCCCTTTGTCCCGGCTACTGTAACCGCGGGATACTTTTTCTGCGGGTTGCCCAACAAAAAAAGAAGTTTTCTTATTCTATCAAGGCTATAGGCCTGGCTGTAATTGTAGTCTGAGAATTTTTCATAATTGATAAGGGCATCCAGATAATGCAGGGACTGTGCGAAATTCATACATTCTCAATGGCGGAAATGGCGTATTCCGGTAAAGACCATGGATATATTATGCTTGTTACAGGCCTCTATTATCATATCATCTGCCTTTGACCCGCCCGGCTGTATAATAGATGTGATGCCCGCTTTCACAGCAAGCTCTACGGCATCTTCTTTTGGGAAGAAGGCATCTGATGCTAAAACAGCGCCCTTAGAGCGTTCTCCTGCCTTGTGCGTTGCCATAAACACAGAGTCAATTCTGCTCATCTGCCCTGCGCCGATTCCGACTGTCTTTGCCCCCTGAGCAAGGACTATAGCGTTTGATCTTACATGTTTTACGGCCTTCCATGCGAAGATCAATGCGTCAACCTCATCAGGAGAGGGTTTTTTCTGTGTTACAATCTTAAGCTGAGCTCGATCAATGCCCTGCGTGTCCCTCTGCTGGATGAGAAGGCCCCCTGTAACATTTCTAAGGTGAAGTTCGTCCTTGTCTTTAACCCTGCTTATAACTTCTGCTGAAAGTATTCTCATGTTTGGTTTTGACACGAGCCTGCTTAACGCGTTCTGCTCATAACCGGGCGCTATTATACATTCTATGAAACCTGCACTCAATATAGCCTCTGATGTATTCACATCGACTTTCCTGTTTAAGCCTATTATGCCGCCAAAAGCCGAAAGCGTATCAGTGCTGAGCGCGTCTGCGAATGCCTTTGTAAGAGTACTTGCTGTTGCTATCCCGCAGGCAGTTGCATGTTTTATTATACACGCCGCGGGCTCGTCAAATTCCTTTACAGCCTCAAAGGCAGCATCTAAGTCCATAATATTGTTATACGAAAGCGCCTTTCCATGCAGCTGCTTAGCATTGGACACTGACGATTCTCTTGAAAGCGGTCTCTTATAAAAAGCTGCTTTCTGATGCTCATTCTCGCCATATCGCAAATCCTCTGCCTTGTCAAAAGCCAGTACAAGTTCACTCGGGAATATGGATTCCACAGCTTGAGGCGAGTGAGAAATAAGTTTTTTCTTAAGATACCCTTTTATGTGGCTGTCGTATTCTGATGTAAGTGAGAACGCGTCAATCGCAAGCCGGGCAAGTGTTGGGTCCAAGATACAGCCATTATTTTCATCAAGCTCTCTTATTATGGCTTCATACTGCGAAGGGCTTGTAAGGACAGCTACCGAATGATAATTTTTAGCCCCGGAACGAAGCATTGAAGGCCCGCCTATATCGATATTTTCTATTGCCTCTTCGATCTCTACGTCTGGTTTTGATATCGTCTTTTTAAACGGGTAAAGATTTACGACTACCATATCTATCACGTCTATCCCATTGGCTTTAAGCTGAGCCATATGTTCATCCTTTTCCCTTAAGGCAAGGAGTCCGGCGTGTATCTTTGGATGAAGTGTCTTTACCCTGCCATCAAGCATCTCAGCAAAACCTGTTACCTCATCCACTGCCTTAACATTTATGCCTAAAGCGGATATAAAACGCGCGCTTCCCCCTGTTGATATTATCTCAACCCCCAGGGAGCTTAGTGCTTTTACAAGAGGCTCAAGATTGGTCTTATCAGAAACGCTTATCAGTGCTCTTTTTATAGTAAGCATATGGTACTCCTTATATAATATGGGTTAGGGATTGTGATTATACCACACAGATCAGGTATATATCAATAATATTATTGTAGGAGTTTTAGTTTGAAACGGAGGAGGCGTATCTTTGCGCGCAGTTCTGTTATATCCTGCGTCAATGTGTCGACCTGCTGATGCTGGGCATCTATCTTATCACGCAGACGCAAAGAATCCTCTGTGTCTGTTGCCTGCACGGGAATTTGCTTAGTTAGTTTGTTAAGATCGACTATCATCTTACGCACAGCCGAAAGGGATGATTGTTTGAGCCTGAGTTCAGTTGAAAACTCCATAATACGCTGTTTGATTTCAAGCCTGTAGGGGTCAAGCTGGCTGTTAAGTAAGGCGGTACGTTGTGCTGCATTCTCCTTTGCTGCCTGCAGCTCTTTTCTTAGGGCAAGCATCCTTGCTTCTATTTCACCAGCCTTTAAACTCTGTTCTGAATTTAATGATGTTATTTTTCCATCCAGTTCTGTTTTTTTCCGCAAGATTTCTGCAAATAAGGGGTCATTATCCAGCACCTCCTGCCTTATTTCACTGGCTGATTTGAATTCAAGCGGATACTGGCATCCGGAGATTGATATTACGATTAAAAAAGATATGAACACCTTATAAGCCATATGAGTCTCTTCTATGTGAAAATAGGGGCAACTTCTAATTAATTTAATTAGCAGCTGCCCCTATCGTTTACTATTTTTATTTCTTCTTCATCTTGCTGATAATATCTTCCATAGTCCTGGCCGCTATATCCTTGCACCCTAAACCAAAAGAAAGGCCTAATGCCAAACCTATTGCCGCAAGAATAATATTTATAACATTTAATATTACCCCTGTCTGTATCTGAAGCTGCTGCATTGCTATAACAATAGCAAAAACAATAACCACTGTCTGTGTTATCTGGCCAAGTATCCGGGCCTGAGTTATGCCGGCATTGCTTGCCGCTGTCCTTATAACAGTGCTTAAAAGCGTCGAAATAAACATACCGAGAACCAGTATGAATATCGCCACAATTATATTAGGTATATAATTTACTACAGTATTAAGGACCTGCGCGGCAACTGTCCACTGCATGGCATTTAAGGCTGTAATCATAACTATAAGAATTACTATCCAATACACAAGTACGCCCATAAGCTCTGATAGGGTATACTTTATGCCGCCCTTTGCGAGGAAACTGCTTGTGCCTGACTTTTCAGCAAGCGTATCAAGCCTTACAAGCTTAAGGCTCCTTACAATAATGGTCTCTATAAACTTTGCTATCAGCCAGCCGACTATGAGTATAACCAAAAGGCCAACCATTCTCGGGATAAATGCACCCACCCTGGTGAGCATCTCCCTTACGGACTCCATTATAACAAATGTCCAATCCATATTCGCCCCCTCCTATTTTAACGGTTTCACATACCATTTAATTTTAACACAAGCAATATGGGCTGTCAAAATAAAAATGGGGTTATGACCGATTTTGAACCTGCCATAACCCCTTTAAATAAACTAAAAAATTAATCTTTTTTGCCCTCTTCCTTCTTTTCTTCTTTCTTTGACGCAATTGAATCCTTTATTTCAGAAATACCTGCTATTACGGCTATAAGCCCGCCCAAAATTAAAATAAAAACTATCATGAATTGAATACCAAGAACAACTGCCTTGCCCCATGCAAAAAAAGCCAATATAAGGCCTACCACTACCGCAGCTGTACCGCCTATTATGCTTATTATTTTACCCATACCCTATAAACCTCCCTTTTTTGTCCGTGTATTACAAATTATATCATCTGATTGAAAAATTGCAAGTAAAATATCAACAAGCAAAGAAAAATATTGACATACTCGAGATTTTAGTGATAATATCATATGATTTTATCGAAAACAAAAACAAGAGGAGAATATGCATAATATATCAATCTCTTTATTAAAAGAAAAAGAGATAATCGGAAATAAAACCGCTATGTCAGTAATAGGGGTGTCCACTTTCGCGCTGCTTACATGGATAGGCGCATATGTCTATATACCTCTTGGTTTTACTCCTGTGCCTATAACGCTTCAAACACTTTTCGTATTTCTATCAGGCGCTATATTAGGTAAAAGGCTTGGGGCCATATCGCAGGCAGCATATCTGGGCATGGGAGTTTTGGGCATGCCAATTTTCACAGCGGGGGGTTTTGGGGCATTATACGTCTTAGGGCCTACAGGCGGATATATATTAGGTTTTATCGTGTCAAGCTGGCTTATAGGCTATATGATAAGAAAAAATGATACCATCGGTTCTATAATAACAGCGTTTGTGTCTGGGGCAACGGTAATATTCGCGCTTGGGGCAGGCTGGCTGGTTTTCGGATTAGGGCTTAATATAAAACAGGCGTTCTTTTTAGGCGTGCTTCCGTTTATACCCGGGTGTATTATAAAAATAGCGATAGCGGCAATTATAACTAAAAACTATTTAAAGCGCGCCCGGCAGATATTTTCTTGAGGTAGAGAAAACGTCTCTATTTTATCCAACCTTAATAGCTTCTAACGGGCAGCTTGATGCCA
>CAZBNF010000002.1:44926-48454 GCA_964493115.1 uncultured Planctomycetia bacterium
CTATTTTATCCAACCTTAATAGCTTCTAACGGGCAGCTTGATGCCACCTCATTCATATCACAATCGCAGTCGCCATCTTTAACATGCGCAAGATTATCATCCTCAATCTCAAACTTGTCAGGGCACATACTTGCGCACAACCCGCAACCTGTACATAATGATTCATCAATTGTAACGCTTGTCATCATTTCCTCCTGTTTTTATTTTATATTCTATTCCCCTGCTATCTGCTCTATCATATCCTTTGGAATATCATAGCCTTTGTACCTTATAAGACCATTTTTATCCACAAGAACAAACGTAGGTACACCCTTTACATTATAAAGGGAAGCGATAGCGGCCTCAGAATCTAATAATATTTTATAAGTTATGTTGTGTTTTAATTTAAATTCACTTACATTAGAATTTGTCTCTTTTATATAAACGGCCAGCATCTGTAAATTTTTATCCTTATGGCTATTATATATATTTTTTAAATCAGGTATAACGGTTACGCAGTGAGGGCACCACGTGGTAGTAAATATAACAAAGACACCTTTTTTACCTGAAAAATCAGATAATGACACGCTCGTGCCCGATAGATCCTTAAGCGTAAAATCAGGTGCCTTCACAATCTTAGAAACGCTTTCCTTTACAGAATCGCTGGAGCATGAGGACAGAAAAAACCCGCAAAATACAACTGCTAAAATAAACATTTTCACACCCGTTCGTCTATCCATCAGAACATCCTTCCTGCTTGTATAAGAAAATATTGGGCGCATATTATAAGTATCACGCCAAACACCTTTTTTACAATACTTAACCATTTTCCGGATTTCGGTAACGACGCGGCCAACCCGGTAAAAGTCCCGACAACAAGTAGTAATAATCCTATCCCAAGCGCGTATGTAAATAAAAGGCTTACACCAAGAATTACATTCTGCCTGCTGCCTACATAGGTAAGTACAGCTCCTAAGATAGGCGCTGTGCAAGGGCCCATTATAAGGCCTGCCGTTATGCCAACCAAAAAAGCACCTAATAATCCTTTTTTAGCCCCGGGGGTAACCTTTGGCCTTAAGAAACCCGGCAATTGAAAGACAAAAACATCCATCATGGAAAGCCCCAAAACTAAAAATATATTCCCTACAATAATGCGAGTCCAGGGATTTACCGAGATCTCTCCAAATACGCTGCCTCCTAAAGCAGCAATAGCCCCCAGGCATGAATAAACGGTCGCTATGCCGAACACATAAAATAAAGACAGAAAAAATGCCCTTCCCTTTGTCCGGGCAGAGCTTGCTCCGATATATCCTATGGTAACCGGTATAACAGGATAAATGCACGGTGTCAGGCTGGTAAAAACCCCGCCTAAAAATACTACGGCATAGCTTAAAACCGATATATCCTTAATTGTAATATCTGAAAATGATATGAGTGATTCGAGCATTATAGTGTTATTATGTCGCCTTTTTGTCCCAATGAAAGCGCCAACAGCATATGCTCTCTTATGAGGCGCGTCAAGAGAAAGTTGTGCTTTATATGCATACTGCCATTGTGCGCCATCCTTTTCGCGAATGCGGGATTATTCAAAAACTGCCTTATTTTTAATGCGGCGCCTTCCACGCAATGGCACAGAAGTCCGCTATACATATTTTTTATCTGAAGAGGTATGCCGCCGACAGCGGATGCTACTACGGGCTTTTCTTTCCAGAGGGCCTCTGTAACTGTAAGGGCAAATCCTTCTTTAAGAGATTTCTGCACTATAACAGACGATGCCCGCTGTAACGCGTTTACCTCTATATCATTATTCTCAGGTTCTATGAGCAATATATGTATATCCGGTATATCCTTTGCCCTCTCTCTTACCTGGGCTAAAACCTCTTCTCCTTCAGGGTCATCCGCGGCGCTGTTTCCTATCAGAACCAGCTGTGCGTCTACATATCTTTTTACCAGTTTAAAGGCATCTATCACGCCAACAGGGTCTTTGAGATAATCATACCTTGACACCTGGGAAATTATAGGCTTTTTGCTGTCTATGCCATATTTAGAAAGCACCTTAGCAATTGTTTCCTTACTTAAAGGCTTGTTCTTATCGCTTAGAGGGTCTATTGCAGGGCATATCAAAAACTGGGGTATCTTTAACGGCCTTGTAAACTTCGGGCTTGAAAACATGGATGCATCGTAACCCTCGACAAAAGCAGACAGAAAATCCCACACTCTTTCATCAGGGGTAGATACGTCTATATGGCATCTCCATATCCACTTTACATCTTTCAGCTTTTTTTTATTCTGGATAAGAGCTATAGGCTGGGGATCATGAACAAATACTATATCACCATTTATCTTTGTTGTCCTGTTATACGTTCTCGCAGTTTCAAGGTATACGTCAAAATCCTTATCAGTTATTATTTCAGGCCTGCCATGCAGGGCATTGTGAAACTTTTTTGTCACACTGAAAAAATCGGCATTACCCTCTATCACATCCCATTCAATATCAACGCCCAGCTCCCGCATCAGCGGGACTATCCGGGCGAGCATCTCAGCCACGCCACCTCCAACACGGGTTGAATTAATATGCTGTATCTTCTTTCCCTTAAGCCTGGAGGCAAGAAGCTTTAGCTCCTCTATGGTATCCTCTCCGACTATAGGTATGTAATCCTTTAAGCATGGGAGCCCGGTCTTATTTTTTGGCATTATCTATCCCCCATTCAGGGCTGTTTACGATTATATCTATTATATGCTGACGCAGATTTTCCAGGGTATAGGTGTATGGGTCAAACCTTTCGAGCTTAGCGGCAAGTTTTGGATAGCCCAAGGTTGTCTCTATCCAGTTAGAAAAATCGTTGGTCCCTCTTTCAAGCCTTAACCGGGCATTGAATACATGAAAGTCTATTGAGCGTATTGTAATTTTTTTAAGGGCCTCTACCATATCAGATAAATTGTGCGCGATATATGGTGTTGGCATAATAAAGGTGCGTGATTTTGTAAAATCGAATTCTTTGCCTTGCGGGGCATTGCGTATCTCTTTAGCATTAAAAAGATACCCTTCAATTACCTCTATTATCTTTTCCCTTAATGCCCTTATGGTATTGTATTGATAAACATCTATACTGCCTAAATGCTCACCTAAGACATCCTCACCAAGAATTTTAGCCGCCCAGTATGCAAAGGCATTTGGCGGCTCAGGGGAGAGAAACTGATGCTGCTGTAAAAAAACATGCATATGATAATATATGACAGAACCGGGGACATCCTTGATGATATTTACAAGCTCGCGGGCATTCCTGGCTTTTAGGCCTGTTGATTCACGCAGTTCAATGTGAGTACAAAAACAGAAAGGATTTTTCTTCTTTTTATCTGGCATATTATGGGTTTTATTGTTTTTCAGTTTTATCCAGTATGTCTTTTTGCTTGATAAGCTGTTTCGCGTATCGTGATTTCAGGTTGCCCATTTTCTCTTTAACAACCTTAAGCTTAGCGTCTATATCCTTTGGCGACATAAGGTTTATCTTTTTATTTTTCTTTGCACCTTCTTCGGCTTTGGGGGCC
>CAZBNF010000003.1:0-40417 GCA_964493115.1 uncultured Planctomycetia bacterium
CGAAATGAACAAAGTGAGTGTAGGGCGCCGATTCCTGCTCGGGGCACCAGTTTTTACAGGAATCGAATAGAGCCCTGTTTTGAAATGCGATGAGTACCTGCCTACCGGCTTTGGTCGCATCATCAGGATAAATTCGGCCTATACCCCCATGCTTTCTTGCGAAAGCAAGAATGGGGGTGGCCTCATTTAAAAGCCAAATGTGCTGCTTCAGCAAAGGCAAAAGCGGCTGCTTACGAGTCAGTATGCTTTCTTTTTATAATTGACACTATATATAACTTTATGTTAGTATAGAGACCATTTTGGCGAAAAATACCTGTAAAAAGGTTTACAATTTTTATGCCCGCATAGCTCAGTTGATAGAATAATGGTAAAAAATATTATATATCGATGAAAAAACAATGGGAAACCAAAGAAGAGGTAAGGAGTTTAAGGAAGCAAGGCTTAAGTTATAAGGAAATAAGGGTCAAGATCCCTATAGCAAAGAGCACTGCAAGTGACTGGTGCAAGGATATTCAGTTAACTGAAGAACAAATTACAAGGCTCCAACAGTTGAAAAAGACGGGCAGCTATCGCGCAGGCCTTATAGGTTCAAAGGTTAATCAGGAAAAAAGGGCTAAAGAGATACGCCTGATTAAGCAAATTGCAAAATCTCAAGTGCCATTGTTGATAAATGAAAAATTATGGCTTGCCGGACTAATGCTTTATTGGGCTGAGGGACATAAGTCAGGAAAAGTCGGTATTTCCAATTCCGATCCAGATATTATTGGGTTTTTATTGAAATGGCTTAGGGTATATTGCAAAGCAGCTGACGAAAAAATGAAGCCCTATTTAAATTTGCATTCAGGGCAAAATGAGGATAAGGTTAAAGAATATTGGTCTAGGATTATAAAACTACCCAAAAAACAATTTGGGAAAAGTTATATAAAGAAAGAAGGGACAGGGCATAGAAAAAATATTTTATACAATGGAACGCTGCGCGTAGATATATGCAACTTAAATCTTTTGTATACTATATTAGGTTGGATAGAGGGTGTAACAGACCTTTTTTATAGTAATGAGTTGTTATTATCAGATAGTGCCCCTATAGCTCAGCTGGTAGAGCACCTGCCTCTTAAGCAGGTTGTCCCAGGTTCGAGCCCTGGTGGGGGTACCAAGGTTTATTCGTTCTTTTAGAATAAGCGGATGTGGCACCCGAACCAAATTTATAGGCAGGTCTTGTGTAAGCAAAATTTGGTACGGGGCTGTTAGTAGTTTATGCGGATGTGGCGGAACTGGCAGACCTGCCTGCCGGCAGGCAGGCCTGCCTGCCGGCAGGCAGGCGCGCTCGCTAGTAATATGTTTTATAAAAGGGCGGATGGTGGAACTGGCAGACACGTTAGCCTTAGGAGCTAATGGAGAAATCCGTGGAGGTTCAAGTCCTCTTCCGCCCACCATTGATATTATAAAAGGATGCGAGGGTAGCTCAGTTGGTAGAGCGCAACCTTGCCAAGGTTGATGTCGCGGGTTCGAATCCCGTCCCTCGCTCCATAGTTCTTAACTTTATAATATATGATTTCAAATAGATTGTTTAAAGAGGAGACACAGGACAGTATGAAAGTATTCGATTTTTTAGATAAGGACGCTATTAAGGCAGATATGAAATCAACTAAAAAAGAAGATGTTATAAAAGAATTAGTAGGATTATTGTCTTCAACCCGTTCCATAAAAGACAAGGCGTCTTTAGTCCAAACCCTAATGAACCGTGAATCCTTAGGTTCTACAGGTATAGGCCAGGGCATAGGTATCCCACATGCAAAATCTAATTGCGTAAAAGAACTTGTTGGAGTATTGGGTGTTTCAAAAAATGGGGTTGACTTTGATTCCTTGGATGGCGAACCAACCTATATATTTATGCTCTTAGTTGCCCCGGAAGACGCCGCGGGGCCCCACCTTAAAGCTTTAGCCAGGATATCTCGTATGCTTAAAGATAAATTTGTAAGAGATGCTCTTATAGCAGCGAAGGATGAAAAAGCCATACTCAATATCATAGCTCAGGAAGACGGGAAGTCTTGATAGTGGGCAAAAAAACGAAATTCAAAAAGAAATTATTCCAGTTCTTAAAACCCTTTAAGTGGTTTTATCCCGGCATGGGGGTAAAACGCTGGCTGTTCCTTTCATTTATAGGAGTTATTTTTATAGTAGCGGGCGGGCAGTTTCTTTCGGGCCCAACAGCCCTTTTTAGAGTAGTTGGTATCGCATATATGTTCATTGGTATAGTCGTTATAGCTCTTGGGATAAAACGGGTTATGTTTACCTTTCTGGGAGTTATATTACCTGATAGGCAGGAAGAGCTTGTAGATCTTTTGTATCAGAAAAAACATCTTGAGCGAGGGCTGAAGATAGTTGCAATAGGGGGAGGCACAGGATTGTCCGCACTCCTACAGGGTTTAAAACAGTATTCAAGCAACCTTACGGCTATTGTTACTGTGGCTGATGATGGAGGATCATCAGGCAAACTTAGAGAAGATTTTAATATTCTGCCGCCAGGCGATATTAGAAACTGTCTTGTAGCCCTTGCCGATACCAGCCCATTAATGGAGGAACTTTTTCAGTATCGGTTTGAGGGTGAATCAACATTAGGGGGCCATAGTTTTGGCAATATATTTATATTGGCTCTTTCAAGGGTAACAAAAGGTTTCGAAGAAGCGGTCCAGGCAGCAAGCAAGATACTCGCGATAAGGGGGTGTGTTCTTCCTTCTACTTTAACCAAGGTAAGATTAGTGGCTGATTTAGAAGATGGTTCTACGACATCAGGCGAATCAAATATAACAAAAAGAAAAAATAAGAGCCCAATTAAAAGGCTATATCTTGAGCCCGCAGATTGCCAGCCTACAACAAGCGCAGTGGCGGCAATAGCTAATGCCGATGCTATTGTATTAGGCCCAGGAAGTCTCTATACCAGCATAATGCCCAATCTTTTGATAGATTCTATAGCAGAAGCGATAAACAGCTCGCCTGCTATCAAGCTGTATGTGTGTAATGTTATGACTCAGCCAGGAGAGACAAACGGTTATAAATCAAGTGATCATATAAAGGTTTTATACGCCAATACAAAATTAAAACGCATAGATTATGCGGTTATAAATAATTCCAATATACCAAAGCCTCTTGAACAACGGTACATGTCAGAAAGCGCGTATCAGGTAGAAGCTGATTTAGACCAGATCAAGAAAATAGGCGTAATTCCTATAGAAGGTAGTTTTATAACTGTAAATGAGATAGAAAATAAAGAATATTTAAGGCATAATCCCAGAAGGCTCGCGAAGTCAATTATAGATATTATATCTATAGCAAAATCAGAAGCAGCGCATCGATAGCTCATGCAGAACTTAATCAACGCAAAAAAATGACACACAAGACGATAAAAAAAGATGTAGTAATAAGAAGTAGGCAGGGTTTGCACGCCAGGCCCGCCGCGCTTTTTGTGCAGATTGCCAATAAGTTTGACAGTGATATATCCATCATAAAAGATGGTGAAGAGGTGAATGGCAAGTCTATAATGGGCATACTTATGCTGGCGGCTGAACAAGGTACTAAAATATGTTTAAAGGCAACAGGGTCAGATGCTGAAGATGCTATCGCCCAACTCGAAAAGATATTAATCGAAGATAGGGATGATTTATCTAATTTGAAATAAGCTTGAGGCGCAAAAGAAAGGCATGTAAGATGTTTAAGGGAATTTCCGCATCACCGGGTGTAGCTATAGGTAAAGCGTTTCTTTATAATAGTGAAGATATCAGGGTCCCAAAGATAAAACTTAAGCTTTCCGAAATACCCCATGAGATAGCCCGTTTTGAAGAGGCACTTATAAAAACTCGTTCTGAGCTTATAACCATACGTAACAATATTTCCTCAGAGATGGGCACAAAGCACGGGGAGATATTCAATGCCCATCTTCTTGTGCTTGAAGACAGTATGATAATAGATGAGGTGGTTAGCCGCCTGAGAAAGCAGAAATATAATGTTGAATATGTGTTTGAGGATGTTCTAAAAAAATATGTAACAGCATTCCAAAAGATGGATGATGAATATTTAAGAGAACGTATAACCGACATAGAAGATGTCGGAAAAAGGCTCTTAAGAAATCTTCTTGGAAAGAAAAAGCAAACACTGCTCGATATACCGCCTGAGTCCATAGTAGTTGCTTATGACCTAGCTCCAAGTGATACAGCCACAATGCACAGAAAGCACATACTAGGGTTTGTAACAGACATAGGGGGTAAGACATCCCACACTGTTATTATGGCTAAATCGCTTGAGATCCCTGCTGTTGTAGGCCTTGAAAACATCACAGCAAATGTCAAGAGCGGCGATATCCTTATTATAGACGGTACAACAGGCAATGTTTATTTAAATCCAGACAGAGCCACTATAGCCCAATATTTAAAGGAACAGAAAAAACTTTTAAAATTTGATAAAGACCTGCAGGAGATCAAATTTTTACCTGCCGAGACAAAAGATGGCCACAGGGTTGAGCTGGGCGCTAATATAGAACTTCCGGATGAAATACCCGGTGTCCTTTCGCATGGTGCTGAAGGCATAGGTCTTTATAGGACAGAATATTTTTATATGAATCGTGTGGGCCTGCCAACAGAGGAAGAGCATTACCAGGCTTATAAGTCTGTGGTTGAGAATATAAAACCCAATGCGTTGACAATCAGAAGCCTTGATTTAGGCGGGGATAAGTTTCTTTCGCAGCTTGATGTACCAAAGGAGATGAACCCTTTCCTGGGCTGGCGCGCTATACGCTTAAGCCTTGCAAACCCTGAAATTTTTAAGACACAGCTTAGAGCTATATTGCGTGCGTCCGCGCATGGTAAGGTAAGGTTGATGTATCCTATGATATCAGGCGTAGAAGAACTTGAAGCGGCTAATAAATGCTTGGAAGAAGCCAGGCAGGAGCTGAAGGCAAGAAAGATTCCTTTTGGCCGAAATATGGAAGTAGGCGTAATGATAGAGGTGCCGTCAGCGGCCCTTATTGCTGATATACTTGCAAGCAGAGTGGATTTTTTCAGCATAGGGACAAATGACCTTATACAATATGCTCTGGCAGTAGACAGGGTAAATGAAAAGATCGCTTATCTTTATGAACCCGCGCACCCTGCGGTGCTGCGTCTTTTAAAGAACGTAATAGATGCCGGGCACGCTAAGGGCATTTGGGTTGGAATGTGCGGTGAAATGGCTGGCGAACCAAAGTTTGCACCATTATTATTAGGCTTAGGTCTGGACGAATTCAGTGTTCCTGCCCCTTATCTTTTAAGAATAAAAAAAATCATACGTTCCGTAAGCTATGAAGATGCCAAAGACATGGTTCAACAGGCGCTTGGGCTTGCAACAGGCAAGGAAGTAGAAGCGCTGGTATCAAAACGATTTAAAGATATAGTCTATGAGGTTATTGAGTGATGAAGGCGATAATATTAGCGGCGGGATATGCTACAAGGCTTTGGCCTCTTACGCTTGATAGGCCTAAACCGCTTTTACATATAGGTAAAAGGCCGATGATAGAGCATATCATAAAGAGGTTAAACAAAATAAATGGTTTAACCCAAATACATGTTGTCTCTAATACAAAATTTGTCGACGCGTTTGTTCAGTGGGAAAGCCAGTATAAGGGCCCTAAAAAAATATTTATAACAGATGACGGCATGAAGTCGCTGGATGAGAGAAGGGGTTCTATAGGCGATATTCTTTTCGCAATAGAGAAAAGAAAGATAAATACCGATACCATTGTTGTAGCAGGGGATAATATATTTGATTTTGATTTAAATGGTTTCATAAAAAATGCTAGCGCAAATTCACAAAGCGCATCAATAGGCCTTTTTGATATAAAAGACAGGAAGCTTGCAAAAGAATATGGCATAGTAGCTATTAATAAAGATCTGACTATAGCCTCTTTTGAAGAAAAGCCATCAAAGCCAAAATCTACACTTGCCGCCATGTGCCTTTACTATTTTCCGAAAGATAAAATCAGGTTGCTCAGAAAGTATAAGGCAGATGGAAACCCTTTGGATTTAGCAGGGTCTTTTATAAAATGGCTTTCATCGAGGGAGAGCGTTTATGGGCATGTGTTTAAGGGTAAGTGGCTTGATATCGGGGATAAGAAGTCTTTGAAAAAGGCGCAAACGATGAAGTGGTAAAAAAAAGGAGAAGATAAAGTGAAGAGAGAAAAGCACCTATTTACATCAGAGTCAGTGACAGAAGGACACCCAGATAAGATATGTGATCAGATATCAGACGCTATCCTAGATGCTATATATGATAACGACCCTAACGGCAGGGTTGCATGCGAAACAATGGTTACAACAGGCCTGGCAATTGTAGCAGGCGAGATTACAACATCCTGTTATGTCGATATACCCAAGATTGTGCGCAAGACCATAAAAGGTATAGGTTATACAGATGCTGCCTATGGCTTTGATTATCATACATGCGGAGTTATCACTGCTGTTCAGGGGCAATCTCCTGACATAGCATTAGGTGTTGATACAGGAGGCGCGGGCGATCAGGGCATGATGTTTGGCTATGCCACAGATGAGACAAAAGAGATGATGCCTTTGCCTATAAGTTTGGCGCATAAACTTACCCGAAGGCTTGCTGAGGTACGCAAAAAGGATATTTTAAAGTACTTAAGGCCTGACGGTAAAAGTCAGGTCACCATTGAATATGATGAAAAAGGCCCTAAAAGAATAGATACGATAGTAATAAGCGCTCATCATGACCGCAAGACCAAAATGCAGCAGATAAAAAGGGATATTAAAAAACTTGTCATAGATTTTGTCGTTCCTAAAAATATGATAGACAAAAATACGCTTATATATATAAATCCAACCGGCAGGTTTGAAGTGGGTGGCCCGCAGGGGGATACTGGTGTTACGGGTAGGAAGATAATAGTTGATACCTATGGAGGTGTAGGCAGCCACGGAGGCGGGGCTTTTTCAGGAAAAGACCCAAGCAAGGTGGACCGCTCAGCTTCGTATATGGCGCGTTATATGGCAAAGAATATTGTTGCCGCCAAATTAGCGAGAAAATGTGAAATACAAATTGCCTATGCAATAGGCGTTGCAGAACCTGTGAGCCTTAATGTAAATGCTAATGGCACGGGGAAAATCAGCAATCAAAAGCTGCAGAAGCTTTTGTGGGAAAACTTTGATCTTACCCCGAGAGGTATTATAGACGGGCTAAGATTAAGAAGGCCGATTTATAAAGAAACAGCGGCCTATGGACACTTTGGCAGGCCTTCTTTTACTTGGGAGGATACGGATAAAGCGGTCCTGTTGGCAGAGAAAGCCAAGAGGATTTAATTGGGTATATAAAATATTACAAAAAAATGGAGTGAAAATGAAATATGATATAAAGAATTTAAAACTCGCTAAGCAGGGACTGCTTAAGATAGAATGGGCTGCCAAGGATATGCCAGTTCTGGAGAAGATAAAAAACCGTTTCGTAAAAGAAAAACCTCTCAAGGGAATAAAGCTTGGCTGCTGCCTGCACGTTACAACAGAGACAGCTAATCTTATGATAGCGCTAAAAGCAGGCGGGGCTAAAGTAACGCTTTGCGCGTCTAATCCTTTAAGCACACAGGATGATGTGGCGGCATCGCTTGTCAAGGATTTTGATATACCAGTGTTTGCCATAAAAGGTGAAGATGATAAAACCTATTATAAGCACTTAAATGCTGTTCTTGATATTCACCCTGATATAACGATGGATGATGGAGCGGATCTTGTGTCCGCTCTTCATAAAGAACGTAAAGAGCTTGCAAAGGATGTTATGGCAGGCACAGAGGAAACAACAACAGGAGTTATCAGGCTTCGTGCTTTACAAGATAAAGGATTGTTACGTTTTCCTGTTATAGCGGTGAATGATGCTCAGACTAAACATCTTTTTGACAATCGTTATGGAACAGGGCAGTCGACCATAGACGGTATACTAAGAGCAACAAACAAACTTTTGGCAGGTTCTATTTTTGTAGTATGCGGTTATGGTTGGTGTGGTAGAGGAGTCGCCTCGCGAGCTCGTGGAGCGGGCGCAAATGTGATTGTTACGGAGGTAGACTCTTTGATGGCCCTTGAGGCTGTCATGGATGGATATAGAGTAATGCCTTCCAAAGATGCAGCTAAGATAGGGGATATATTTGTTACCCTTACAGGCAATACCACGGTTATTGGCAAAGAACACTTTAAATTAATGAAAGATGGGGCTATCGTGGCAAATTCCGGGCATTTTAATGTGGAGATAGATATTCTGGCATTAAAAAAATCAGCAAAAAAAATAAGGCATATCAGGGATTCGGTGGAAGAGTTTACGCTTAAAGACGGCAGAAAGATATATCTCCTTGGCCAGGGTAGGCTTATAAACTTAGCCAGCGCAGAGGGTCATCCTGCCAGTGTTATGGATATGAGTTTTGCTAATCAGGCGCTTTCAGCAGAATATGTTGTAAAGCATTCACATAATCTCTTAAAACAGGTATATCCCGTGCCGAAGGATATTGATAAAAATATAGCATTTTTAAAACTTAAGTCAATGGGCATAAAGATAGACATCTTAAGCAAGCAGCAGAGAGAGTACCTTAACAGCTGGGAACTCGGGACATGAGAATAGACGATTATCTTAAACAGATGGATGAAAGGCATGCGTCTGATTTATATTTTAAGGTGGGAAGCACGCCTTATTTAAGAATAGATGATAACCTGGTGCCTGCGGCCAAAGAGAAACTTGAAATATCCGACCTTGACAGCATAATAGAATCGGTTTTAACAGGCGAACAAAAAAGGCATTTTGAGCTTACTAAAGAACTTGACGGAGCCTATAGTATTCCCGGATTAGGCAGGTTTCGTTTTAATGTATATGTACAGCGCTCAACCAAGGCAATAACGTTTCGTTCCATCAAAAAAGAGATACCATCTTTTGCGGAACTTAATCTGCCTGTTGATATTTTACAGAATCTTTCATCACAAGGAAGAGGGCTTGTCCTCGTTACCGGGTATGCAGGAAGCGGTAAATCAACAACAATAGCCTCAATTGTAGATTATATAAATAAGAATTTTAGCAGGCACATAATAACAATAGAAGACCCTATAGAGTTTGTATATACTGATAATAAATCAATAATCTCGCAGAGAGAGGTAGGCTCTGATACAATGGACTTTGACAGTGCCCTTAGGCACATAATAAGGCAAAGCCCGGATACTATAGTGATAGGCGAAATGCGCGATGCCGCTACTATGCAGACGGCTATTATGGCAGCTGAGACAGGGCATCTGGTTTTAAGCACCCTGCATACAGTGGATGCTACGCAAACAGTAGATAGGATCATAAATTTTTTTCCTGCGCACACCCATAGCCAGATAAGGATGCAGTTAAGCGAGTTATTAAAAGGTATTATATCCATGAGGCTTGTGCCGAGATCCGATGAACCCGGCAGGGTGCCTGCGTGCGAGATAATGGTGTCAACGCCTACTATAAAAAAATATATAGCAGAAGGGAAAACCAATCAGCTCATGCCTTTAATAGAAGAGGGTAAACTTTTTGGCATGCGTTCTTTTAATCAGTCTCTTGCCGGATGGCTTAAAAGCGCTGTTATAAACAAAGAAACAGCGTTAAATTATGCTTCTAATCCTGATGAGCTGGCCCTTAAGCTTAAGGATATTCTATCCGGCAACGGAAATCGCGCTTGATGGAATATTTTTATAAACCAGTTCTTTTGATTTTATAGTTATAGTTATTCTTCCATGCCCTTGTCTCCGCAGCGATGGTATTTTTGCATAGATTGAAATCAAGGCAAAAAAAGCCAAATCGCTGCTCTGACAAAGGCATGGAAGGTATTGTGAATAACATATAAGGAGTATAAAATGGCAAATGTTGATATAAAAGAATTGTTAAGATACGCGGTTGATAAAGATGCTTCTGACCTGCATTTTACAGAAGGCCTGCCCCCCACCTTGAGGATAGACGGGGTTTTACAACATACAGCATATCCTGTATTGTCACGCGAAGACAGCAAAAGAATAATATATTCCATATTAAATGATGCCCAGAAAGTAAGATTTGAGACTGAACTTGAGTTGGATCTTTCTCTATATATACCCGACCTTTCCCGCTTCAGGGTAAATGTGCATATGCAAAGAGGAAGTATAGAAGCGGCTTTTAGGGTTATACCGTCAAGAATAAAGACAATAGAAGAGCTTGGCCTCCCTGCTATAGTAGCTGACCTCGCGAGAAAACCCAATGGCCTTGTCTTGGCCACAGGGCCTACGGGAATGGGCAAAAGCACAACCCTTGCCGCTATGGTTGATCTTATAAATACCGAAAGGCAGGCCTTGATAATAAGCATAGAAGACCCCATCGAGTATGTGCATAAGAACAAAAAGAGTATTGTAAAACAAAGAGAAGTAGGCTCTGATACAAGAAGTTTTGCAAACGCATTAAAGCATGCTTTGCGCCAGGACCCGGATGTAATACTTGTAGGTGAAATGAGAGACCTTGAAACCATATCAACAGCGATAACAGCTGCTGAAACAGGCCATCTTGTTTTGAGCACGCTTCATACCCCCGACGCCCCTCAGACAATAGACCGTTTAATAGATATATTTCCGCCTTATCAGCAGAAACAGATTATGATCCAGCTTGCGGGATCTTTGCAGGGTGTTATATGCCAGCAGCTTCTTCCCAGGAAAAACAGCACAGGCCGAGTGGTGGCCTGCGAGATAATGACAGTGACACCTGCCGTAAGAAGCCTTATAAGAGAGCAAAAGACAGAGCAGCTTTCAACGGTTATTCAGACAAACGCCAAAAATGGCATGGTGACAATGGATAAGACCTTAAAAAAGCTGTACGAAGCAGGCATAATAGACGAAGACACTGTTAAATTCAAGGCAAAGGATAAAGGGGAATTTGATAAGTTATGACTAAAATAAAAAGAATAGCTTTCTTAACAAGCGGCGGAGACTGCGCGGGAATGAATACCGCGATTAGGAGCATTACAAGGACAGCCGTATATTATGGGATAAAACCCTTTGCTGTAATGTATGGGTACAAGGGGCTTATGAATGGTGATTTCAAAGAATTTAACAGGCGCTCTGTAAGCAGTATTATAAATTTAGGAGGCACTATAATAAAGACCGCGCGTTCAGAGGAGTTTATGACAAAAAAGGGGCGCGCTAAAGCTGTTAGAAACTTAAAGCGGCATAAAATAGATGGCCTTGTTGTTATAGGAGGAAATGGTTCATTTCAGGGGGCTCATGCCTTGTGCAATGAATCAGACATAAAGTGCATCGGCGTACCGGGCACAATAGATAATGACATAAATGGGACAGACTTTACCATAGGTTCTTTTACCGCTGTAGGCGTTGCCCTTGACGCGATAGATAAGATAAGAGATACTGCCACAAGCCTTGAGAGGATATTTGTCGTAGAGGTAATGGGGAGAGAAAGTGGTTATATAGCAATGAGGGTTGCGCTTGCAGGGGGCGCGGAAGATGTACTTTTGCCTGAAACAAAGCCAGATCTCAATGGCATATGCAGAGAGATAAAATCAGCTTATAAAAAAGGCAAGGTGAGCTGGATACTTATAGTAGCCGAAGGCGCTGGACATGGCCATAAAATAGCAGAAAGAATTGAAAATATAACAGGATATGAGACAAGGGTCACTGTGCTTGGGCATATACAAAGAGGAGGCGCTCCAAACGCTATAGACAGAATTCTTGCCTCTCGCCTTGGCTCAGCAGCAGTAACAGCCCTTATGGATGGTGAAACAGATAAGATGGTAGGTATTGTTTCAAATAGAGTAGTCTTAACTGATTTTGCGATAGCATGCAGGAAAAAGAAAGAATCCGATGAAGAGCTTTATAAGCTCTTAAAAATATTAGAGGCCTGACAAGGCTTAACAGAAGTCCTGCCGCAATTATTACAAAATCCTGATATTAAAGAATTCTAATTATTCTCTAGTATATAATAAAAATAGGTATATATATCATGATAGAACGTATGATGATGCTTGTTATTCAGCTTGGATTGATAATATTTGCCGCGCGTATAGGCGGATTGATATTTGAGCGACTTCGTATGCCGGCGATTATTGGGGAAATAACGGCTGGTATTATCATAGGGCCATATCTTTTAGGAGGCGTTAATATACCGGGGCTTGGACAGTCCTTGTTTACTGTATATGGAGATTTTCCTATATCTTTTGAGTTATATGGCTTTACTACCGTTGCTTCTATAGTGCTTCTTTTTATAGTAGGCCTTGAAACAGATCTTGAGATGTTTATGAAATACTCGCTAGTAGGGTCATTAGTTGGCATAGGAGGGGTAGTCGTATCGTTTATATTTGGCAACCTTACAGCTGTTTTTCTTTCAAAATATCTTTTTGGCGTTCAGTACGGATTTTCGCATCCGGTAAGTTTATTTTTAGGCGTAATATCAACAGCTACATCAGTTGGCATAACGGCGCGCATATTATCTGAAAAGAAAAAAATGCAGTCCCCTGAAGGAGTGACTATCATATCAGGCGCTGTTATTGATGATATATTAGGTATAATCGCCTTGGCTATTGTAATAGGAATAGCAAAAAGCGGGCATTTCGAATGGCATAAGGTCACAGGTATTGCCATAAAATCAATTCTTATATGGATGGGTTTTACGTTAACCGGCATATTCTTCTCAAAGCATATCAGCCTGTTCTTAAAGAAATTTAAAGATACAACTACTATAACTGTGATGAGTCTTGGGATGGCTCTTATTCTTGCAGGAATTTTTGAAAAGGCCGGGCTAGCCATGATTATAGGGGCCTATGTTATGGGGCTGTCTTTATCAAGGACAGATTTGGATTACGCTATACAGGAAAAACTCTCAACCATACATAGATTTTTTGTGCCGATATTTTTCTGTGTAATGGGGATGATGGTTGATCTTTCGACGCTGACCTCATTGCATGTAATATTTTTTGGCCTTGTTTATACAGTGGCAGGCATTATTGGAAAGATAATAGGTTGTGGTTTACCGGCTCTGTTTTTAAATTTTAATGCCAGAGGTGCTTTGCGCGTAGGGCTTGGCATGACTCCGCGCGGGGAGGTAACACTTCTTATAGCGAGCATAGGCTTAACCGCAGGCATTCTTGGCCAGGAGGCTATTGGGGCCATAGTTATGATGACTATAATAACAGCACTTATAGCCCCCGCCATGCTTTCAGCTTCTCTAAAATCCGATAAACCTGTTCTAAAAAAACCAAAGCCTGTGAGAGACAAAACCAAAAATATCAGGTTTGAAATGCCCACGCCTGATACTTCAGAATTGATATTAAGTAAAATAGTTACAGCGTTCAATAACGAAGGCTTCTTTGTGCATAGGCTTGATACGGACCAAAGAGAAGTAAAATTGTTTCAGATAAGAAAAGATCAGGCATTTATAGTTATGAGGGCATCTTACGAATTTATAGAATTTGATTGCAAGCATGAAGATAGCATTTTTATAAATACTCTTATATATGAGGTTATTGGTGATTTGGAAAATACTATGCATCAACTTCAGACGCTCATAGACAGCAGATCGATGGGCAAAAAGATATTTATGGATCAACCGGTTAAGGTATCGTCAAATAATAAAATGGTAGGAAGGATATACCCTAATGCTGTTAAAGTAAATTTAACAGCAACGGATAAAAAAGCCGTTATAGAAGAGATGGTAGAGGTTGTTATAGCGTCAGGACAGCTTAAGGGAGATAAAAAAACAGATGTCCTTAAAGCCATCATGGAGCGGGAAGAGACAATGTCCACTGGTATGCAATATGGTATAGCTATGCCTCATGCGAAAACAGACGCTGTAGGCAATATAATATGCGCTTTAGGCATAAAAAGAGAAGGCATTGACTTCAAATCCTTAGATGGTGAAACATCTAAGATATTTGTAATGATACTATCACCAAGAGACGGTACAGGTCCGCACATAAGGCTCATGGCTGATATAAGCCAGATTCTTACGGATGCCAATTTTAGACAGCGACTTTTAAGCGCCAAGGACGATAAAGAGGCCTTTGCTATTTTTACCCAGAGCAGCGTTTTAAAAGCTTAAAAGCTATTAGAAGGAACAATATGTTTGGAAGATGAGCAGCAACTAGAGGAGGCAACAGCCCGCCTTTTCCCATAGCAAGCACTACATATATTGACCCGTAGTATAATAATCCGATAAATATGCTCGTTCCTATTCCTGACATTGCCCCGCCTCTTTTTGTTGAAAGGGCGAATGGTATCCCAAGCAGCATTATTATGATGGAGACAAACGGCAGTGCTGTTTTAAAATAAAGGTCTGTTTTCATGCTCTTTAATATCTTTGAATTTGAGCCCGATAGCCTGTCTATGTGACTTTTAAGCTCCTTATAACTCATATACTCCGCCTGAAATTCATATCCCTGAAGCTGCTGAGGAGTTTCTGCCAGGTCTATGATTTTTTCCTTAAATACAAGTGGATTGCCCGAAGATTTTCCTGCCTTGTCAAATCTATATATTATGCAGTCATAAAAAGTCCATTTCTCATTTTCCCACGAAGCTTTCCCTGCCAGTATTTTTCTGCGCAGTTTATGTTCGTTATTGCGTTCAATTATTATTATGCCTGTTAAACTATTGTTTTCAAGGCTCAAGCTTTGAGCGTAAACGAGCTGGTTTTTTTTACTGTAAAATGTAAGGTCCTCTATTAAAGAGGCTTTTTTAGCACCCCCGTATCTTGATTTTATGTATTCTGATTTTATCCTTTCAGCTTTTATCATGCCATTGGGTACGGCGGTCTCGTTCATAATAAAGTTCAGCAAACCCAGAATCACGGACATGATAAATATAGGCAGGAGAAGCCCTCTTATGCTGATGCCGCAGGCTTTAGCAGCGGTTAGCTCATTATTTTTATTAAACGCACTCAGCATGTATACAATAGCTAAGAGTGATGCAATTGGCAGGGTTTGCACGAATATTGTAGGCATGAATGATCCGTAGTATTGAAACAGTATTGCGATAGGTACCTTATTCTGCAGTATATCCTCTAAATTACCGAATATGTCCGCTATCACATATAGAAACATAAATAAAAACAGGCAGTATATGAGAGGCAGAAGAAAGTTTTTTGTAAGGTATCTATCAAATATCTTCATATAGTACAGCACTCATTGTTCTATAACAATAGATGTTAATATTATACCTGTTATGAAATAAATTAAGTTTGCCATCCATACACCAAATATCGCGGGCACCATACCGCGCAATGACAAAGCCATGCCGCCGAAGAGTATAAGATAGTATAAAGTTAAAATTATTAAACTCATAGCAAAGCCAACTGATTTTTCCCGTTTCTTTGTATTTATCGCCAATGGAAGCGCTACCAGCACGAAAACAAAACTCGAAAATGCCATTGCTATTTTTCTGTGTATTTCTGTGAGCCTCTCATTAATCTCTTTTATTATGTGCTCAGAACTGCCGCCGGATGCTTTTAATTTGGCAATATTCTCTTTCAATTCCTTTATTGTCATTGATTTTGGCTTTACTTTTTTTATATCATCCAATGAAATATCTTTGTCCAGATCGAGCGTCATATCGTAGGTTTTAAAATTAAGCTTGTAAAATATACTGGGATCCTGCGGGTTTGGCTCATCGACCGAGCCATTGGACAGCCTTAATGTTATAACCCCTTTGTTCAGGTGAGTTATAAATTCCCCGCTTTCCGCTATAACAGTCCTGGTAGGGCCTTTATCCTGCAGCTGGTATATGAGTATGCCCTCAAGGTTTTTCCCTTCTATTTTATCAATCCTTACTATATAACCTTTAAACGTTTTAATAAATATCCCAGGCTCAAGATATGCCGAAGGGTTCTTTAAGGCAACGCTTTTTACCAGCCTGTAAGAGGCAAAGTGCGAGGCAGGCAGAATCCTGTCGTTTAAATATACCGAGGCAAGGCTTATTAAAAACGCAAGGACAACTACCGGAAGGCCTATCCTGTAAAGACTTATGCCGCTTGCCTTCATGGCAGTTACTTCATTGTCAGAGGCAAGCCTGCCGAAACAAACCATTGTTGCCGTCAATATAGCCATGGGTATGGTATAGCTTAAAATGTAAGGAATTAAATATAAAAAAAGTCTGATTACATCTATAATGTCTACGCCCTTATTTATCATAAGATCGGCAAGTTTAAAGATATTGCCGACTAAAAGAACAAATGTAAATACTGCCAGCGAACCAATCAACGGGCCGGCAATTTCTTTTAATATGTAGTTTCTTAATATTCTCATAGCCTGTTAGGTACCCTTTGCAAGTGTCAGCGCCAAGATTGAACTTGCCCCGTATAAATTTAATGTTCTCGCGCATTCATTTATTGTGGCGCCTGTAGTGAATACATCATCTATAACAAGAATGCATTTATTATGAAAACAGCCCTGCTCTTTGCATGAAAAGGCATTTTTTATATTGTTTAATCTTTCGGTTCTTTTAAGGCCTGCCTGGGCCCGGGTTATTTTAGATTTTATAAGAGTATTTTCGAAAGCTGTATTTATTTTTTCTGAAAGCCCTTTTGCCAGTATGGCGGACTGATTAAAGCCCCTTTTTCTTTCATCCGCACGGTGCATAGGCACAGGCATTACTATGTCTATCTTCTCTGATACCATCTTTGTAATGAACAGATTATGCAATAAACCGATAAAGGCGTTTTTGAGAAATATCTTTTTATTGTATTTAAATTTGTGTATCAGTTCTTTTATCAAGCCGTCGTATTGACAACAGTGATAAGCCCTTTTGATAAAAAGCAGGCCCTCTCCTGATGTACAAGAGGAGATAGCGGGATTGCTTAGTTTTTCGAAGCACTTCTGGCACAGCGAAAAGTTGTTATCGTATTCCAGCGGCGTTTCGCATCCCTGGCAGTATAGGGGAAATATTAAGTTTAAAGCGGCTTTGGGTATTTCGGAAAAGGTTTGCTTCATACTTCGATACTATACCATCAAACAATTCCCTTGTCAACGCTCGCTTACATGCTTACTACGCTCTATAAGTATAGCGTTTATACCTTTGCCTCCACAGCGATGGTATTTTTGCATATATTTAAAATCAAGGCAAAAAAAGCCAAATCGCTGCTTCGGCAAATGTATAAACGCTATTATTGTCGTCTACGTATTTTTTGCTTGCATATCTTCTATTTTTGCATATAATAGTCTTATCTTTCCTAACAAAACACAAATATATAAAAAAAGAAAGGGGTAGGATTATGGCTTTTATTTCATCAAAGGCTTTATTTGAAAAGGCGTTGAAAGAAGGTTACGCGGTAGGGGCTTTTAATGTAAACAACATGGAGATAGTCCAGGGCATAACAGAGGCGATAAAGGAAAAAAATGCCCCCTTGATATTACAGGTATCAGCAGGGGCGCGTAAGTATGCAAAACACGCTTATCTTATTCATCTTATACAGGCTGCTATGGAAGATACAGGGCTTGATATTGTACTCCATCTTGACCACGGAGAAGATTTCCAGATATGTAAGTCATGTATAGACGGGGGATTTAGCTCTGTTATGATAGACGGCTCAAAGCATCCTCTCGAAGAGAATATACGCTTAACAAAACAGGTGGTTGATTATGCTCATTCCAAGGGTGTTGTAGTTGAGGCAGAGCTTGGGAGATTGAAAGGTATTGAGGATAGTATATCTGTATCTGAGAAAGAGGCTATATTGACTGATCCCGATGAGGCGGTAAGGCTTGTGAAAGAGACAAGATGTGATTCCCTTGCCATTGCTATAGGGACAAGCCACGGTGCTTATAAGTTCAGCGGCGCCGGCGAACCAAAACTTTATTTTGACAGGCTTAAGGAGATACAGGATAAGCTCCCTGGATATCCTCTCGTGCTTCATGGGGCATCAAGTGTGTTGCCTGAGCTGGTAGAGATCTGCAATCAGCACGGCGGAAAGCTCCCAGGGGCTAAAGGCGTCCCTGAACCAGCAATCACTAAAGCCGCTAGCATGAATGTATGTAAGGTAAATATAGATACTGATCTTCGCCTTGCAATGACAGCAACGATACGCGCGGAATTTGACCGCACACCAGCCAACTTTGATCCTAGGAATTATCTAGGCCCTGCACGCGAGGCAATAAAAAAGGTAGTAGCCCATAAGATAGATATACTCGGTTGTGCCAACAAAGCATAGCGTATGACGAAACCCTATATATCAAAATATATAGAAGACACCTACATTGAAATGATACTCAGGTTTGCTATTGCGGCTGAGTATAAGGATGATGAGATAGGCCGTCATATCATAAGGGTAAGCGATTACTCGACAGCCATAGCAAGGGCACTGAACTTTTCATCAAAGAAACTCAAGATTATCAGGTTCGCCTCTATAATGCATGATATTGGTAAAATCGGAGTTTCAAGTGTGATACTTCATAAAAAAGATATAACCGCAAGCGACTACGATAAGATAAAAAATCACACTAAAATAGGCGGTAGGATATTTTCAGGCTCATTATCTCCGGTGCTTCAGGCAGCAGGTGAAATCGCGCTTTACCACCATGAGTGGTATGATGGAAGCGGCTATCCTTTTGGGCTTCATGGCAAACAAATCCCACTGTATGCCAGAATAGTAACATTGGCGGATGCCTTTGACGCGATAGTCTCGGAAAGATCGTATAAAAAATCCGAGACAATCGATTATGCCATTGAGGCAATAAAAAAAAGAAGCGGCACGCAGTTTGATTCTGGCATAGTTGATGCTTTTATCAGGATAGTTCCTTCCATGAAAGACATATTAAAAGCAACCAACACGATAGACGATTTCTTAAAAGAAAATAAGAGGTTTCTTAAGGCCCTTTAGGAGAAACAATTGTTATGACAAGAGAGCTTATATTTGGTATATTCGGAGGGCTAGGCCTGTTTGTGTATGGTATACACATCATGGGAGATGGCCTTCAAAGGGTAGCTGGTGATAAATTTCGTAATGTCTTAAAGGCCCTTACATCAAACCCCTTAAAAGGTGTTTTAGTAGGAGCTGGTATTACCGCCCTTATACAAAGCTCAAGCGCGACAACTGTTTTAGTTGTTGGCTTTGTAAATGCAGGCCTTATGACACTTTCGCAGTCCTTAGGTGTTATATTTGGTGCTAACGTTGGTACCACGATTACCGCCCAGATCATTGCTTTTAAACTAACAGATTATGCTTTGCCTATAGTAGGTATAGGTATGATTCTTTATATATTTGCGAAAAAGAGATTTTGGAAATTCTTAGGCCTGTTTTGCTTAGGATTTGGAATTCTTTTTTTAGGTTTAAGTATAATGACAAGCGTTGTAAAGCCTTTTGCGGATCATCCGGCTGTTATAAATGCCTTTGCTTCTATCAACGGGAGAGTTCTTTACGGCGTGCTTGTAGGCGTGTTAATTACAGCCCTTTTGCAGAGCTCAAGCGTTACAGTGGGTATGGTATTAGGGTTTGCCTCAATAGGCCTTATAACTATAGAGGGCGCAATACCAATAATATTAGGCGCCAATATAGGAACCTGTATTACTATTATAATAGCTTCAATAGGCGCTAATGTTGCCGCTAAAAGAACCGCAGCAGCGCACCTTCTTTATAATATAATAGGCGCTGTAATATTTCTTACAGTGCTTAAGCCTTTTACAGGGCTTATCACGCATACTTCTAGTAATCTGTTGAGGCAAATTGCTAATGCGCATACTATTATGAAAATAATCGAAACCCTTATATATCTGCCGTTTATCGGTTTGTTTGCAAAGGCGGTTGAGCGCATTGTCCCGGGCGAGGAGATTGTTATAGAGACAGGTCCCAAGTATCTGGAAAAGCACCTTATAAATACCCCCGTTTTTGCACTTGACGCGGCCTCAAAAGAGATAGTCAGGATGGCACAGGCGGCAAAAGTAATGGTTGATGAGGCATCAGCTGGATTTTTAAACCTTGATGAAAAGATCTTAAAGAATCTTCCCAAAAGAGAAGAGGCATTAGATGGGCTTCAGGAGTCTATCACAGATTATCTTATGCTCCTTACCCAGCGTGACTTAAGCGAAGAAGAGGCCCGTAAGATACCGGCATTCTTGCATTCTGTAAATGATATAGAGAGAATAGGAGACCATTCCGAAAACATTATGGAGCTTGCCTTAAGGAGGATTAATTCAGACCTTCCTTTCAGCCAGGATGCCATAGATGAGATAAGGCTTATGCTGTCGCATGTTGATAACATGATGCAGCATGCAGTAGATGCATTAAACGATAATTCAATTGAAAAAGCTGAAGAGGCTTTACATTTAGAGAACAAGGTAAACGAGTTTACGGAGACTCTCCGTAAAAATCATATTGATAGATTAAGCCAAAACAAATGTAATGTACTCTCTGGCATAATGTTTCTTGATATGGTAAGTAACTTTGAAAAAATAGGTGACCATGTTACCAACATTGCCCAGGCGGTAATGGGCAGACTCCAGTGGGATTAAGGAGAAAAGGCATTTAAAATGGAATGCAAGATAGCCAAAAATAAGAATACATGTAATTGCAGCTATGAGCCATGTAGCAGGAAAGGCGTATGCTGTGAATGCGTAGCATATCACAGAAAAAATGACCAGCTTCCCGCCTGTTATTTTTCGGATGATGCTGAAAAGACTTACGACCGCAGCATAGAGAATTTTATACGCCACTACAGAGGTTTAAAACATTAGTGAAAGACAAAAAATATTTAAAAAATAGGGCTGAGGTTATTTTCTTGGCCCTATTTTTTATTTTTGCCATAACATTATTAATTTCCCCCATCGCATATTCCTACGATAAATCCGATCCCAGAGATTCCCAAAGCCCTTACGGAGTCCTAGATTTTCTTATGTGGAATCATGAGTGGAATTATTATCATTATGATACCAAAGAAAAGATAGAGCGTGCTGTTGATATGATGAAAGACGCCGGTATCGGGTTTGTCCGCATGGATTTTCTATGGTATGACATAGAGCCTGTCCCCGGACACTTTGATTTCGCCAAGTACGATATGATAGTCGATATCATAAGGAAAAGAGGTATAAGCGTATTAGGCATCCTGCATTATAACCCATCTTGGGACAACGAGCCCTGGAACAAGGCGCCCAATATAGAATTATATACCAAGTACGCGTGCAAGGTAGTTGAGCATTTTAAAGATAGAATTATGTATTGGGAGATATGGAATGAACCGGATGAGCCTGAATACTGGATCCCGCAGGATGAGATGAAAACCTATACGGCCTTGCTAAAGAGGGTATATCCTGCAATTAAAAAAGTTGACCCAAGCTGCAAGGTGTTGATGGGAGGGGTATCTAATAAAATACCCTATTCCCTTAAAAGAATATATGAAAACAATGGAAAAGATTTTTTTGATATAATAAACATCCATCCATTCGAAAATCCCGGCGGAGAGGACCCCGTAAAAAAAATATATTACACTTATAAAGCGGTGCGCGATGTCATGGAAAAATACGATGATTACGATAAAAGCATATGGTTTACTGAGATAGGCTGTCCGGGCGTGAAAACATCTTCAAAGAGAATAGGGTGGTGGTTCGGGCAGGGTCCTGATGAACAGGTACAGGCTGAATGGGTCAGGCAGATATACGATAATTGCCTTAAATGGCAGGGCGTTGATAAGGTATTTTGGGCTTTCTTTAGAGACACAGACTGTCATTTTAAATCTGCTGTGGATTATTTCGGCCTTGTAAGAAATGATTTCAGTGAAAAACCCTCCTACCAGGCTTATAAAGATATTGCGGGAAAATAACAGCATGGATTATTACAAGCATTCTGACTACCTAAGAAAAAGATTCGGGGTAAAAGTTCATAAGGTAAGTGTGGATGCGGGATTTGCATGCCCTAACAGAGACGGAAAAATAAGCCGCACAGGGTGTATCTATTGCGATAACAAGGCCTTTAACTTTCAGTCTCGTAGCGGGCATAAGTTATCTATTGAAGAACAGATAGAAACAGGTATGGCTCAGGCCAGAAAACGTTTTAAGGCTGAGAAATTCATAGTGTATTTTCAAGCGAACACCAATACGTATGCTTCTTTGGAGGAGCTTAAGGATAAATATAATGTTGTAAAAAAATTTAAAGATGTGGTTTCCATATCCATTGCCACAAGGCCCGACTGCGTCGATAAAGACATATTGAATCTTATATCAGGCTATGCCAGAGATTATGAGGTATGGATTGAATACGGACTTCAGAGTATTCATGATAAAACGCTTGAGTTTATAAACCGCGGGCACAATTATGATGCTTTTCTGAAGGCCTTTGCCCTGACAAGAGAGTATCCTGTCAGGGTGTGCGTTCATGTGATATTGGGCCTGCCGGGCGAGACAGAAGACATGATGATGAAGACAGCCACAGAAGTGGCGCGTTTAAAAATAGACGCTATTAAGATACACCCCCTGCATATCGTAAGAGGTACTGTCCTGGAAAAGGTATATCAGGAGGGGGCCTGTACCCCGCTTGGCCTTGAGGAATATTCCAGGCTCTTGAAAGAGTTCATAAAGCGCCTCCCTTCAGATGTCATAGTCCAAAGACTAAGTGCCTATTGCCCAAAGGACATATTAGTTGCCCCTGCATGGGTTTCAGAAAGACACGTGTTTTAAGCTAATCTTCCGTGCCTTTACTTTCGCAGCGATGGTATTTTTGCGTATTATTTGAAATCAGGGCAAAAAAAGCCGAATCGCTGCTCCAGCAAAGGCGCGGAAGATTTTTTCATAAGGATGCTTCGATAGTTTTTATTTTTTCTTTACTTACTATAATACTCTATGTTATAATAAATTTTCCTTAAACCCCATATCGTGCACAATGAAAAATAAAGCATTAAAACAGACCCCCTTATTAAATCAGCATAAAGACTTAGGCGCAAAGCTCGGCCCTTTTGGCGGTTGGCTTATGCCCATACAGTATGAAGGCATAATCGCAGAGCATATTTGGACCAGGCAGTCAGCGTCATTGTTTGATATCTGCCACATGGGGGAGTTTTTGATCCACGCAGAACCCAAAAACATAGAGTCAGACAATATATTTACATTCAGATTATCATCTATGCCGCTCGGCAGTTGCAAGTATGGTTTTATGCTTAATGAAACAGGCGGTATAATAGATGACCTTGTAGCATACAGGCTGGAAACAGGTAAGTGGATGATAGTCGTAAACGCCTCTACCAAAGATAAAGATCTCTTGCATATAAGCGGCAATCTGTCGCCAGAGATTATAATAGAAGATATATCAGCCAAAACCGCCAAACTTGACCTTCAGGGCCCTCTTTCAGGAGATATTATTAGCCAGCTGGCAGGAGAAGGCATAGGTGGTCTTAAATATTATCAATGCGGAAACTTTATATTGCTCAATCGAAACGTTATTATAAGCCGTACTGGATATACAGGAGAACTTGGTTTTGAGATATATGCAGACAGGCAAGAGACTGCAGATATATGGGATATTATTCTTGCGGATAAAAGAGTAAAGCCAGCAGGCCTTGGCGCAAGGGATACCCTGAGGCTCGAAATGTGCTATCCATTGTATGGCCAGGATATTGATGATAAGACCACCCCTCTTGAGGCAGGGCTTGAACAATTTGTGGATTTTAAAAAAGATTTTATAGGTAAAAATGCCTTGCTTAAACAGCGCGAGGAAGGTGCAAGCAAGAAGATCATATCATTTATTTCAGATACCAGAAGAAGCCCGCGGCATGGCGATAAGATATATTCAGAAGACAAAGAGGTAGGCTTTGTCGCAAGCGGGTCATTTTCCCCAAGCCTGGGATTTGGAATAGGGATTGGTTATGTTGAGAATGGCTATGACTGGATCGGAGCTCATATATCAATAAGGAATGAAAGGTCTGAATTGGCCGCACAGATAACAGACAGACCATTTTACAGGAAAGGAACAGCGAGAAGATGAACGTGCCGGAAGATTTACTTTATACAAAGGAACACGAATGGATAAAAATAGATGAGAAGCTGGCAACCATAGGGATTACGGATTACGCCCAGCACTCATTAGGCGATATAACTTTTGTTCAACTGCCTGAGGCCGGTGCAGACATAAATAAGTCAGCGGTGCTGGCAACGGTTGAGTCTGTAAAGGCCGCATCGGATGTGTATGCGCCATTAACAGGCAAAATGACCAAGATTAATCAGGATATTGTTGATAGCCCGGAGCTTGTGAATCAATCTCCTTATGAAAAAGCATGGTTTGTAATTATTCAGGTAAAAGACTTCGCAGAGAAGGAAAGCCTGTTAAACCCGTCGGATTATAAAAAATACCTGGATGAACTGGCAAAATGAGTTATATCCCCCATACAAAAAAACAAACCGAACAGATGCTTGAGACTATAGGCGCTTCATCTATTGAAGAGCTCTTTAGTGATATAGGCCCCTCATTAAGGCCTAAATCATTTAATATCCCAAGTGGTATCTCGGAATCTCAGATTGTCTGCTACATGAATGAACTTGCGTCGAAAAACACCATTGACCTTAAGAGTTTTCTTGGCGCAGGGTTCTATGACCATTATATACCCGCGGCAGTTGATGCGCTAGCCAATCGCTCAGAGTTTTATACAGCGTATACCCCGTATCAACCGGAATGTTCCCAGGGATGGCTCCAGGCTATATATGAATATCAGACCGCCATATGCCAGCTTACAGGCCTGGATGCGGCTAATGCCTCATTGTATGATGGAGGCACAGCTATTTATGAAGCAGCTATGATGGCAATAAGGGTAACCGGGCGAAACAAGATAATAATGGACAGCGGGTTGAACATGATATACAGGACCATGCTTTATACCTATACATCAAACCTTAATATAGAATTTGTAGAGACTCCTGTTGTGCATGGCCAAAGTTGCCGTGAAGAAATCTATAAGCATTTAGATGATAAGACCGCGGCAGTGATAGTGCAGAACCCAAACTTTTTTGGTGCTGTTGACAACCATTCAGACATTGTGGATAAGGCGCATTCTTTCGGGGCCTTGGCCATAATGAGCGTTTATCCTGTTTCTCTTGGGCTGCTACAGAGCCCCGGCGAGATGGGTGTAGATATAGCAACAGGAGAGGGCCAGAGTCTAGGCATACCTCTTTCTTTTGGAGGACCTTATCTTGGTTTTATGGCGTGTAAGCAGTCTCTTGTACGCAAAATGCCGGGCAGGATAGTAGGAGCTACTGTTGACAAAGACGGAAAACGCGGTTTTGTACTTACTTTACAGGCAAGAGAACAACACATAAGACGAGAACGGGCAACTTCAAATATATGCTCAAACGAGGCCTTATGCGCGCTGAGGGCCTCTATATATCTGTCATTACTAGGTAAGGCAGGCATATCGGAACTTGCAAAATTAAATTATGATAAGGCTGAATATGCAAAAGACTGCCTTGGAAAGATTCCGGGTGTTCAGGTTAAAAGAAGCTCGCCTACATTTAATGAATTTACGATTCTTATCAATAAAAATGCTGATGTTGTTGTGGAGAAGATGATAGATAAGGGTTTTGCCCCGGGTTTTCCTTTGGGGAGATTCTATAAAGGCATGAACAATTATCTCCTTGTTGCTGTTACAGAAAAAAAGACAAAAAACGATATAGACCAATTTGCCCATGCGCTGGAAAAGGTGTTATGAAGTTAATATATGAAAAAAGCGTAATATCAAGAAAAGGATTTAAACTTCCTCAACCAGATGTACCTCGGCGGGGCAGTATTGACTCTAAGTATGCCCGCAGGCAGGCCCCATGCCTTCCTGAGGTATCTGAGCTTGATGTTGTCAGGCATTACACAAATCTTTCGCGCATGAATTTCTCAGTGGATAATAATTTCTATCCTCTTGGATCCTGTACCATGAAATATAATCCAAAATTTGCAGAAAAGATTGCAGGCATGGAAGGGTTCTCTGACCTTCACCCTCTTATGCCGCAGCTATTAGGAGGAGGAAGGCTTTCTCAAGGGGCTTTGGAGGTTATATATAATACAGAAAAATTGCTATGTGAGATTACGGGCATGGAGGCATTTACAATGCAGCCTCTGGCAGGTGCCCACGGGGAACTCACAGGCATAATGCTCATAGCAGCGTATCATAAGAGTAAAGGCCGCCGCAGAAAACATGTTATTGTCCCGGACTCGTCCCATGGCACTAACCCCGCAAGCGCTGCAATAGCAGGATACGATGTGGTAGTCGTAAAAACAGATAAAGCAGGTTGTATGGATATGGAAAAGTTTAAGGATGCCTTAAACGAAGATACCGCCGCTGTTATGCTTACATGCCCTAATACGCTTGGCATATTCAATACCAGGATAAAGGAGATTACGGATCTCGCGCATTCAGTGGATGCCCTGGTGTATTATGATGGGGCAAACCTTAATGCGATAATGGGCAAGTGCCGTCCGGGAGACATAGGTTTTGATGTTGTGCATCTTAATCTTCACAAGACATTTGCGACGCCACATGGAGGCGGAGGTCCGGGGGCAGGGCCTGTTGGGGTAAGTGAAAGCTTGGTTGAATTTCTGCCCATATCAAGGGTAATGAAAAGGCCTGCAGGGGCTCTTTATCTTGATTATAATAATTCGAAATCAATAGGCTATATTGCGCCTTTTTATGGAAATTTTGGGGTGATATTAAAGGCTTATGCTTATATTCTTTTTCTTGGGCGGGAAGGGTTGATAGAGGCAAGCGAATATGCGGTACTTAATGCCAACTATTGCCTTGCCCGGCTTAGAGAATATTATGATGTTTCCTATGATAGAAGATGTATGCATGAGTGTGTATTATCAGCTCAAAGGCAGGCAAAGAAAGGCGTGCGTGCGCTTGATATAGCGAAATATCTCATTGACCAGGGTTTTCATCCTCCAACTATATATTTTCCTCTTATCGTAAAAGAGGCGATGATGATAGAGCCTACTGAAACAGAATCAAAAGAGACTCTGGATGAATTTATAGATGCAATGATCGCTGCCGCAGGATTAGCCCAGGCAGATCCGCAGAGGCTTATGGATGCACCTCTTACAATGCCAATAAAGCGCCTTGACGAGACAAAGGCAGCCCGAGATCTAGACCTCTGCTGGAAACCCGATTTTATAAAAACTTCTTAGGAACGGTTCTCGAGCACAAGTACTTGTGCTCGAGAACCGTTCCTAAAGCAATCATATGAAAAAGTGGAGATTCATAGATACGGGAGAGGATACCTGCTATAGCAATATGGCTATAGATGAGGCATTGTTTCAGGCTTATGATGCATCTTGCTCTATGCCCATATTGAGAATATACAAGTGGAGCCCCCCGGCGTTTTCAATCGGTATTTCACAGGACCCTGCTATTGAGTTCGACTTTAAAGAATGTGATATATCAGGCGTCGGTTTTGTACGGAGAATGACAGGCGGGGGTATTATATTTCACGACAATGAATTGACTTACAGCATCATATGTTCGGAAAAAGACATAGAGGGGGCATATTTTGCAAAAGAGGTTTATAGGACCCTCTGTTCTTTTCTGATAGAGGCTTATCGTGCTATGGGCATCTCTGCAGAGTTTTCTTTAAGGGCTGATAAGGCGCCGAAATCAGGATGGGTATGCTTTAAGCAGAAAGAAAGATACGATATCGTAATAGGCGATAAAAAGATAGGGGGCAATGCGCAGAGAAGAAAACGCGATCTGATATTTCAGCATGGCTCGATACCCCTTCAATTAAACCCCGGAAGATATCAAAGATTTTTAAAAAACAAAATAGTTTTGGATGAAGATGGCGCATGTTCTTTAAGCCAAGCCCTGAAAAGGGACGTCGGATATGATGAGTTAAGAAAAAATCTTTTAATTGCCTTTAAATCGAGTTTTAACGCGGAGTTGGTATATGATACGCTTGCTCCTGCTGAACAAAGCCTACGGAATTATCTTATAAAATCAAAATATAGCACAAGGGAATGGAATTTTTTTAAACATGCTGACAGCGCAAAGGCCTTCGTGGCTTGAGAAAAAGATAAGTCTAAAAGACTGCAGCCAGATGAAGTCTCTCTTAAGGGGCCTGGGCTTAAATACAGTATGTGAAGAGGCATCTTGCCCTAATATATCGGAATGTTTTGTTAGAGGCATTGCCACGTTTATGATACTTGGCAGCAAATGTACTAGAAGTTGCAAATTCTGTAATGTAGGAAAAGGAGAACCAGATTCCTTAGATGTCTCTGAACCATGCCGTGTCGGGGAGGCGGTAAAGCAGCTCCGGTTGAACCATGCAGTAGTCACAAGCGTCACACGTGATGATTTAAAAGATGGTGGCGCGAGCCATTTTGCTGATACAATAAAATCCGTACGCCGGGAAAGCAGTAAAACAACTATAGAGGTTCTTATTCCAGATTTTAAGGCTGATATAGAGGCAATAAGCTGTGTTGTAAATGCAGGCCCTGATATTATAAATCATAATGTTGAAACAGTACCTAGTATATATCCAGAGGTAAGGCCTGAAGCTGATTATAATAGATCGCTTGATGTTTTAAGGATTGCAAAAACTGTTTCAAAAGGCGGGATCTATACTAAAAGCGGCATTATGCTAGGCTTAGGAGAAACAAGAGAAGAAGTGCTGGAGGTCCTGCGTGATTTAAGAGGTGCTGGCTGTGATTTATTAAGCATAGGGCAGTATCTGGCCCCAAGCAAGCTGCACTATCCTGTTAAAGATTATATAGAGCCCGAACTTTTCAGATATTATAAGGAGCAGGCAGAGGCATTTGGTTTTCAATTTACAGCAAGCGGGCCTTATGTAAGAAGTTCTTATCGGGCAGATGAATATATAAAGATGGAGAATCGTTTATGAAAGTAGTAGTAACAGGAGGCTCAGGATTCATAGGAAGTGCCTTTTTATGGAAACTTAATAAAGAAGGCATCAATGACATACTTGTTGTTGATGTAGGCGAGGATAACAGGAATGCCCCTAATATAAGAGACAAAGAAATAACAGGCTATATTGAACGCGATAAATTTATTGAACTTGTAGAATCAGATAAGCTCGATAAAAATATAGATATGATAGTCCATTTAGGCGCATGCGCTGATACCACAGAGACCGACAAGGGGTATCTCAACGATAACAACTATTTATACTCAAAGTCGCTGGCCGAGTGGTCTCTTAAAAATGATAAGCTGTTTTTTTATGCAAGCAGTGCCGCGACATATGGCGCAGGAGAGCTTGGTTATTCTGATGAGGATAGGCTTATCCCGTCCCTTAAGCCCTTAAATGAATACGGCAGGTCAAAGCAGCGATTCGATCTGTGGCTTCTGGAAAACACTCTTACAGAAAGAATAGTCGGGTTTAAATTTTTTAATGTATATGGCCCTAATGAATACCATAAGCAGGATATGAGAAGCATGGTAAACAAAGGCTACTATCAGATAAAAGAGTCCGGCAAGCTTAGGCTCTTTAAATCCTACAAACCCGAATATCTGCATGGCGGGCAAAAGAGGGATTTTATATATATAAAAGATGCCCTTGAAGTGATGTGGTATTTTATGAATAATCCGGATAAGAAAGGAATATTCAATGTAGGCACAGGCCGCGCCCATACATGGAATGAGCTTGCCATTGCCTTGTTTAAGGCCCTTGATAAAGAGCCCAATATAGAGTATTTTGATATGCCGGAAAACATAAAGGACCAATACCAGTATTTTACGCAAGCAGATCTGTCTAAATTAAGAAGCGCAGGGTGTGGCTATCAGTTCACTGGCATAAATGATGCGGTAAAAGACTATGTCAGCTATCTCGAAAAAGGAGAATATCTTTAGGAACGGTTTTTGAGCCCCCATGTTTTCTTGCGAAAACAAAAATGGGGGCTCAAGAACCGTTCCTAAAAAAAAGAAAAGAGCTATAAAGATGAAAAATAGAAGAGTGTACCTTGATAATAACGCGACAACTCCTCTCCATCCTGAAGTCAAAAAAGCTGTAAATGAGTCGATGGCCATATATGGAAATGCCTCAAGCCTTCACAGTTTTGGAAGAGAGGCTAAAGCCGCAATAGAATCGGCAAGGGCTGATATCGCGTCGTTTATAAATGCTGAATCAGATGAAATTGTTTTTGTCGGAAGCGGATCCGAGGCAAATAACACTATATTGAATATGGTTTCATGTTGTTCTGCCATATGCGGGTCTAAGTGCGGCGGCAGGCATCAGGTCGTTATCTCTGACATAGAACACCCATGCATAATAGAGACGTCAAAGTGCATAGAGCAGAAAGGCGTATCAATAATTCGGACAGGTGTAGACAGATATGGGAAAGTGGATATCGATAAATTAAAAGATATTATAACAGAGAAAACCATGCTTGTATCCATTATGATGGCAAACAATGAGATAGGCACAATACAGGATATAAAAAAAATATCCGATATCGCGCATATAAAAGGAGCGCTATTTCACACTGATGCTGTCCAGGCGGTTGGCAAGGTCCCTGTTGATATTAAAGCGCTTGGAGTTGATTTTCTGTCTTTTTCCGCGCACAAAATATACGGCCCAAAAGGAATAGGTGCTTTGTATGCTAAAGCAAAGGCCCCGTTCTGCCCTTTTATAAGAGGGGGGCATCAGGAGAAGGGCCGCAGGGCAGGCACAGAAAACACTATCGGTATTATAGGTATGGCAGCTGCTATAGGCTGCAGAAAAAAAGAGATGGACAAAGAAGCCCAAAGGCTTACGCGGCTAAAAGAAAGATTGAAAACTTTTATTGAAAATAAAATAGCGGATATAAGTTTTAACGGGCACCCTAAGGATTCACTGCCTGGCACGCTTAATGTATCATTTAAAGGCGCGGAAGGGGAGGCAATGCTTCTTTATCTTGATATAGAAGGTATTGCTGTTTCAACAGGTTCAGCATGCGCGTCAGGCTCGCTGGATCCATCTCATGTGCTATTAGCAACAGGTATAGGCGCTGAAGAAGCGCACGGTGCCATACGTTTTAGCCTGGGAAGGGAAACGACGGATTCTGACATAGATTACGTAATAGAAAAACTTCCGTTGGTTATTAAAAAGGTACGCGGCATATCATCAGCGTATTCTAAGAAAGGAAAGGCCTTGATATGACAGAGCCTCTAAAGTGGGTGTATACAGACAAGGTTAAGGAACACTTTACAAGTCCAAAGAATATATTGGATGAAGAGTCTTCCTACGATGAGGACGGAAAAGGTCTTGTTGGCAATATCAAATGCGGAGATCAGATGCTGATGGTGATAAAGGTAGATAAAACCAAAGGTGTAATAGCGGATTGCAAGTGGAAAACATATGGTTGTGCAAGCGCTATTGCCTCTACATCCATATTGTCGGAAAAGGTAAAGGGCATGAAAATAGAAGATGCATATAAAATCTCCCCTAAAGATATAGCGGCAGAACTCGGCGGCCTCCCAGAGCACAAGATACACTGCTCTGTTTTAGGAGATAAGGCCCTGCGCGCTGCCATAGATGATTATTATAAAAGAAATGGTATGGAAAATAAGGTAAAGCAGTACCCTGAGCGGACTATTTGCCAGTGTATGAATGTTACTGACAAGGAGATAGAAGATGCTGTGCTTGAAGGGGCAAGGACATACCAGCAGTTGCAGGAAAAGACCAAGGCAGGCACGGTCTGCGGGCAGTGCAAAGAGGAAACACTAAAACTCTTGGAAAAATACAATAGCAGGCATTTTAGATAGAAAGCGAGGTGATGCATATGTTTACAAGAAAATGGATGCTTAGACAGGTTGCTCATTGCAAGGAGGGCTGCAGTATTTGGTCCTGGGCACGACACTAAAAGGCCTTTTTAATTTAATAATCGATAAGGGATTGACAAATGATAAGCAAAAATTTAGCGGATAAAATTAGTTATCAGATAAACAGGGAGATATATTCAGGCTATCTGTATCTTGGCATGGCCTCTTATGCCCATTCAATAAACTTAAAAGGTTTTGCCAATTGGTTTAAATGCCAGTTCAGGGAAGAGCTTGAGCATGCTGACAAGATGTACGATTATTTATCGAAAAAAGGTGTGCGCGTTGCACTTGATGGTATCGAGGCACCACCACAGGATTTTAAATCAGGGCCTGAGCTTTTTGAAAAAACACTTGCCCATGAAAAGGCTGTAACAAAACTTATACAAGGACTTTTTGATATCGCAAAACAGGAAAATGATGATGAAACCGCTGAATTCCTGAGCTGGTTTGTAAAAGAACAGATCGAGGAAGAGGCAACGCCAGCATCAATTATAAAGAAGACAGATGAGGCAGGCGGGGATAAGCAGGCCGTTGCAAAGATAGATGCCATGCTCTTAAATCGAAAATAAAAGGAGAAAGATTATGCTTAAAGACAGGGTAAAAGAGGTGCTTGATAAGATAAGGCCGACATTGCAGGCTGATGGAGGTGATGTCGAGCTTATAGATGTAACAGAAGACGGCACCGTAAAGGTAAGGTTAAAAGGCGCCTGCGCGGGATGCCCTATGAGCCAGATGACATTGAAGCAGGGTATTGAGAGCACATTAAAGCAGGAAATCCCCGAGGTAAAACAGGTAATATCAGCATAAAGACTGAAATAATTCCATGAAAAATGCTAATAAATTCATATGCACTGATTGCGTTAAACTGCAGAAATGCAAAGAGCCATTTTTTTCATGGGTTTTATTTTTTATAGCTCTTGTCGCAATAATATCTATCAGGGCTGTAAATGTTTTAATGGATGTAAATCCTGCAATGGCCAAGATATTTTGGTACACAGGGATAGTGGGTTTTCTTATATTTTTTGCATATAAATTTCAATATGATACAGCATTGCAAAAAGAGCTGGCTAGTACGCGGCTTTCAGACAAACTGCTTTCAAAAAATGCCCTTTCAGAGCACGATTACCACGTGCTGGCAACTATTGTCTGTAAGCTATCATCAAAGAAAGATGCTATAAATTACTTTTTTATATTTTTCTTTTCAGGCATTGCCCTGGCATTGGCAATATATGTGGATTTCATTAAACCGGCGTAGAAGCGTAAGGCAATAATTATGAAACTAAGCGATGAAATAATCCATTTTCTTTATAGGCAACATTATACTGTGATTTCGACCATAGACAAGGATGGCGCCATACACAATTCCTGCAAAGGGATAGTCAACATAGACAAGAAGGGCCGCATATATCTTTTAGATTTGTATAAGCAAAGGACATATGAGAATTTAAAGAATGACCCTAATATAGCGCTTACGGTTGTAGATGAGCATAAGTTTAAAGGCTATTCATTAAAAGGAAAAGCAAAAATAATCATCGAGGATAAGATAAAACCGGATATCCTGGCAGCATGGGATAAGAAGATATCAGGAAGGATATCGCATAGAATACTTAAAAATATAAGCGGCGAAAAAGGCCACGCAAGACACCCTGAAATTCTTTTGCCCAAGCCAGAATATATAATAGAAGTGCGGGTAGATAAAATTGTAGACCTTACGCCGCACAAACTAAAACACGTAAAAGCTTAAATGGAAGGAGAAATACACATGAAAAGCATAAAGGGAACAAAGACAGAGAAAAATCTTTTAGCATCATTTGCCGGGGAGTCTCAGGCAAGGAATCGTTATACCTATTTTGCGGGTGTTGCAAAAAAGGCAGGCTATGAGCAGATAGCAGCAATATTTTTAGAGACTGCTGAAAATGAAAAAGAGCATGCTAAGAGGTTTTTCAAGTATCTTGAAGGAGGAGATACCCAGATACAGGCAACATATCCTGCGGGGATTATAGGAGATACTGCACAGAATCTTGCCGCATCAGCTGCCGGAGAAAATGAGGAGTGGACAAAGCTTTACAAAGAAGCTGAAGCAACAGCAAGGCAGGAAGGGTTTGATGAGATAGCCGATCAGTTTAAAGAAATAGCAGAGGTTGAGCAAGAGCATGAGAAAAGATACCGTAAGCTCCTTAAAAACATAAAAGAAAATACCGTGTTTGCGAAAGCCTCAGTTGTAAAGTGGAAATGCCGCAATTGCGGGTATGTACATGAAGGCGCTCAAGCGCCTGATAAATGTCCGGCCTGCCTGCATCCACAGGCTTATTACGAAATATTGTGCGAAAATTATTAAAACAGGAGGCATTAAGATGAATGGCTATACATGTAAGATATGCAAGTATATAGCAATTGATGGGGCTGCGCCTGATAACTGTCCTGTCTGCGGTGCCCCGAAGAGTGCTTTTTTAGAAAGCAAGGATGCCATTAAGGAGCCGCAAGATAAGGACAGCTTAACCGAGCTTGAGAAGAAGCATATACCTGTTATAACAGTTGTGCATAAATGCGGCCTGATACCTGATGGCTGCCATGATGTGCATGTAAAACTTGGCCAGATACAGCATCCTATGGAAGATAAACACTATATTATGCATATAGATTATTATATTGATAGGAAGTTTATAGCACGTGTACACCTTAGCCCGCAGAAGTGTAATCCCGCGGCAGCGCTCCACCTCAAACCAGGTGAAGGCAAGATTGGCGCAGTAGCATTATGCAACCAGCATGGCGCATGGTTTAATGAAGCAGAGCTCTAGGATCAATCCATGATAATATTCGAGACAGAGCTTATCTCTGTTATAGAGAGAAACCCTGGCGTAAAGAGTTTTAGGTTTAAGACAACAAACGACCTTGTATTTAAGCCAGGACAGTTCTTTTTTGTCGGTATAATGATAAATGGACAGGAAAAAACCAAGCACTTTTCATTTTCCAATTCTCCGACCGAAACAGGTTACATTGAATTTACCAAGCGCTTAACAGGCAGCGAGTTTTCAAGCGCGCTTAATAATCTTAAGCCGGGTGATTGGGCTAAGATAAAGGCGCCTTATGGTAAATTTACTTTTGAAGGTGAACATGAAAAAATAGCTTTCCTTTCAGGGGGCATAGGCATAACCCCGATAAGAAGCATATCAAAATATGTAGTTGATAAAGGCCTGCCCACCGATATGGTATTGTTGTACGGTAACAATACCGAGAAAGACATTATATTTAAGCAGGACTTTGACAAGATGGCAGAAGCCAGGAGCAATTTTAATGTTGTATGTACACTTACTGCCAAGGATATCAATAAAGATAGTTGGCAAGGCAAGACAGGCTATATAGATGCAGATATGATAAAAAAGGAGATCCCTGATTATAATGACAGGGTCTTTTTTATATGCGGGCCGCCAGCTATGGTTGAAGTATTGAATAAGACCTTAAAAGAGAAGTTACTAATAAGAGAAGAAAAAATTGTAATAGAGAATTTTACAGGTTATTGATATGGAACATGAACATCCCTGCTGCAAAAACAAAGCTAGGCCATGGTATAAGAACAAGGCATTCATAATCTCCGCTATCCTGATTTTTCTGAGCAGCCTATCATATTTTGTTCCGTTGCTTGAGCCTTTTAGAAAATCATTATATATGTATTTTTCAAGGATATGGTGGGCAATACTACTGGGGTTTTTGTTAGGCGGCGCAATCGATTATTTTGTTCCCAGAGAGTATATATCATCCACACTGTCTAAAAAAAACAAGCGCACCATACTATATTCTGTAATATTGGGGTTTTTTATGAGCGCATGTAGTCACGGCATACTTGCTTTATCCATAGAGCTCCATAAAAAAGGTGCGTCAAACCCCGCTGTAGTGGCATTCCTTCTGGCATCACCCTGGGCCAATCTGCCGCTTACTATAATGCTCTTAGGTTTTTTCGGGTTTAAGGCGTTTTATATAATAACAGCCGCGATTTTAATAGCAATAACAACCGGTATCATATATCAATTCTTAGAGCGAAAAAATCTTATCGAGATTAACAACAATACGGTTATGGTAAAAGAGGGTTTTTCCATAAAAGGGGATATCCGCAGAAGGATGCGGTCTTATAAATTCACCAAGGTAAGTCTTTTAGAAGGTTTAAAAGGAACAATAAATGGCTCCGTATCACTTGGCGATATGGTCCTATGGTGGATACTTATTGGAATTGGCCTTGCTAGCGTGACAGGGGCTTATATACCACAGGCTGTGTTCCAAAGGTTTATGGGGCCTACATTTTTAGGCCTGCTTGTAACATTGGCCTTTGCAACCGTGCTTGAGGTATGCTCCGAAGGCACAGCGCCTCTTGCTTTTGAAATATACAGGCAGACCGCTGCTTTAGGAAACAGTTTCGTATTTTTAATGGCAGGGGTTGTGACAGATTATACAGAGATCGGCCTGTTGTGGCATAATGTCGGAAGAAGGGTTGCTATATGGCTTCCTATTATCACCGTGCCACAGGTGGTATTTTTTGGTGTTATAGCAAATATAATATTTTAACCATGCGAAAAATAGAACTTATCATATTTGATCTTGACGGCACTCTTGTCGACTCTAGGCAGGATATTGTAAATGCTGCAAACTTTATGCTTAGAAGTTTAAATTTAAAAGAAAGGCCTTTTGAGGAAATTATCTCATATGTAGGTAAGGGTGTTAATGAACTTATTAAGAGTTCTCTTGGTAAAGATGCTGATGGCTTAAAAGACAGGGCATTTAAGATATTCAGGTCTTATTATCAGGCTCATCCTGCTGATAATGCCTATGTGTATCCGGGCGTTTCTGAAATACTTGATTATTTCAAGAACAAGGACAAGGCAGTTATAACAAACCGCAATCACAGAGCATCCGAGATAATTTTACAGAAAATGGGTATAGCCAGCTATTTTAAAAACGTGATAGGTGATGATAATACAAGCTGCTTAAAACCAAGCAGGTGCCAGTTTGACAAACTGTTTGGGAAAACCTCTGTAAAAGACAAGGGGAAAGTCATTATGGTAGGTGATATGGATATTGATGTCTTGGCAGGCAGGGCATCGGGTATAGTTACATGCGCTGTTACTTACGGGATAGGCAAAAGACAGGACATAGAACGGGTAATGCCCGATTATATAATAGATGATATACTCCAGCTTAAGAAAATTATAGAGTAAAGTACTTTAAGGAGAACCCAAGATGAATATACAAAGACCTAAGATAGCGATTATAGGGTGCGGAAATGTAGGTGCTGCCTTTGCATTTGCCTTAAGCATAAACGGCACAGCCCGCGAGATAGTTCTTATAGATAAGAATGATAATCTATCACGCGGCGAAGCCATGGATTTAAATCACGGTGCAAGCTTTATAAAACCAGTTGAGATATCGTATTCCGGTTATGAGGGCTGTAAAGGCGCTGACATAGTTGTAATAACAGCAGGCGCTAAACAGAAACCAGGCCAGAGCAGGATAGACCTTGTACAGGCTAATGCGCATATATTCGGTGATATAATTTCAAGCATTACCAAGCATACAAAAGACGCTATATTGCTTGTGGTATCAAATCCTGTTGATGTGCTGACTTATATCACGCTTAAGATATCGGGGTTTCCTTCAAACAGGGTAATAGGCTCAGGCACAGTACTTGACAGCTCAAGGCTCAGATTTCTTATAGGCAAACACTGCAAAGTCGATGCAAGGAATGTCCACGCTTATATTGTCGGTGAACATGGCGATACAGAGTTGCCTATATGGAGCCATGCTAATATCGCAGGCATGGTATTAAAGGAATATTGCCCGTTGTGCAATGATAAGTGTGATTACAATAAGGAGCTTGACAGCATATTCAGCCAGGTAAAAAACGCGGCTTATGAGATTATAAATACAAAAGGCGCTACATATTACGCCATAGCATTGGCATTGGTAAGGATTGTCGAGGCGATCATAAGGGATGAAAACTCGGTTTTACCGGTGTCTACTCTGATAGAAGACTATTATGGTATAAGTGATGTATGCTTAAGCATTCCTTCTATAGTAAATAAGACCGGTGTTAAGAATTTTTTAAAGCTCAAGCTTTCAGATCAGGAACAGGCACAGCTTAAGAGTTCCGCAGATTCATTAAAGGGTGTTTTGAAGTCAATAAAGTTTTAAATAAGGAGGTAGTGTATGGCAGTTGAAAATGCAGGGGAACGTTATAGGTGTAATATATGTGGAAATGAGGTTACGGTCACAAAGGTTGGAGGTGGTGAGCTTGTATGCTGCAACCAGCCGATGGAAAAAATAGAAGGGTGAAAGGGGGAAAAATGGATAAAAAGATAACAGTTTACAGTACTGCAACATGTCCGCACTGTATAAGGCTGAAAGAGTTTTTAAAAAATAATAATATAGCGTTTGAAAATATAGATGTATCATCAGATCCTGCGAAAGCAGATGAAATGATGAAAAAAAGTGGCCAGATGGGTGTGCCTGTCATAGATATAGATGGCCAGATAATGGTCGGCTTTGACAGAACTGCCATAAGCCAGAAGCTGGGTATATAATGGTTTATGAGATTATAATAATAGGCGCTGGCCCTGCAGGTATTACCGCAGCCATATATGCTGCCCGAAAAAAGATGAATCTTCTGGTGTTAAGCAAGGACATAGGCGGGCAGACTTTATGGACAGGCGATATAGAAAATTATACAGGGTATCAGATTGTAACAGGTGCTGAGCTTACAGAAAAATTCAAAGAGCATATAGATGCCTATAAGATAACGGTAAATGAGAACGAGAATGTCTTATCTGTTGAAAAGGCAAAAGATTCGGTAACCGTAAAGACAGATAAAGCGCAATACAGCTCCAGGACAGTTGTGATTGCCTCAGGCACGACCCCCAAAGAGCTGAATGTCCCGGGTGAAAAAGAATATAAAAACAAGGGTGTTGCTTATTGCGCAACATGCGATGGTCCGCTGTTTGCAAAAAAAAGAGTAGCTGTAATAGGTGGAGGAAACTCTGCCCTTGATGCTGCGATATCACTTTCAAAAATAGCAACAGAAGTCCATGTTGTAAATATAGCCGATGATCTTACAGGTGATGTTATTATGCAGGAAGCGCTTAAGGCAGCAAAAAATGTCACTATATATAACAAGAGCAGCGTAAAGAGCATAAAGGGCGATAAATTTGTAAAAGCTGTAGAGATCCAGACCCCGCAAGGGGTTAAAGATATTGTGCTTGAGGGCGTATTTGTAGAGATAGGCCTTGTGCCTAATTCTGATTTCATAAAGGGTGTTAGAAAAAACAGCCTTGGAGAAATAGAAGTAAATTGCGCCTGCCAGACTGACACAGCAGGGATCTTTGCAGCAGGCGATGTAACAAGTGTCCCTGAAAAACAGATAATAGTTGCCGCAGGAGAAGGCGCAAAGGCTGCTTTATCCGCATTTCGCTATGTCATAGGATATGGCCAAAAGGATAGCGCGTAGGCATGGCAAGATACAGGTCTACTGCCCAGCTTTTAAAAGATTATCGCCTTAAAAAAAATGATATTCGCAAAAGGCTTAAAAGCTTTAAGAGGCTTGATAGATTATCTGAAAGGCAGGTATTTGAAGAGCTTGCGTTCTGTATATTTACCCCGGGCTCAAAAGCTTTAAATGGTAACAGGGCTGTTAAGGAATTAAAAAGAGAAAACCTCCTGTTTAATGGCAATAGGCACAACATAGCAAAGAGGTTGAGGGGTATTGTAAGGTTTCATAATAATAAGGCATTATACCTTACCCAGGCAAGAAGGTATTTTAAAAAGGGCCTTAAGTTTAATATAAAAAGTTTTATATTAGCTGATCATCCATTTATGGTAAGAGAACAACTTGCCAAAAATGTAAAAGGAATCGGCTATAAAGAAGCGAGCCATTTCTTGCGCAATATAGGCCTTGGCAGAGACCTCGCTATTCTGGATACTCATATATTAAAAAATCTCAAGAGGTTTAATGTTATAACTGAAATCCCTGCATCAATTGGTGAAAATAAGTATCTCGACTTAGAGGACAAGATGACCGAGTTTTCAAAATATGTCAAGATCCCCATTGGCGAGTTGGATCTTTTGTTCTGGTCTCGCCAGACAGGTTTTATTTACAAATAAGAGAAGAGGCCAAATATGGATTATGTGTGCCCTGTATGCAATAAATCAATGGAAAGAGATCTCATTGATATCATAACGCATACAGATAAACATATAGTTGATGTAATAAAAAAACTTCACCCGGAATGGGTAGAGTCAGACGGGGTATGTAAGAAGTGTTTCGAGTATTACAAAAAACAGCTTCACCCTGATTAGGAGTATTTGAATGGATACAATAATAGGCAATGCTAAATCAATGGAAACGCTTATAGGTTATCAGAAGGATTCTGTTGTAAGTAAAACGCTTATAGATAAGCAAACAGGCACTGTGACTCTATTTGCATTTGATAAAGGGCAGGCCTTAAGTGAGCATACAGCACCATTTGATGGGCTTGTTTTTATAGTTGACGGCAGAGCAGAGATTGGAATAAGTGGAGAGGTCAAAGAGGTGTCAAAAGGTGATATTATAACAATGCCAGCAAATGAGCCCCATTTTTTAAAGGCAAAGGAGCCTTTTAAGATGCTTCTTATAATGATAAA
>CAZBNF010000004.1:0-28956 GCA_964493115.1 uncultured Planctomycetia bacterium
CACATGGTATCCCCGTGACAGCGACAAAGAAAAGCCCATATAGCCTTGATGAAAACTTGTGGGGTGTCAGCATAGAATGCGGTGTGCTTGAAAATCCTAACACCGAGCCGCCAAAAGACGCATATCAGATTACAAAAGACCCGCAGGCAGCGCCTAAAAAACCGGCTTATGTAAAAGTTGGTTTTAAAAAAGGCGTGCCTGTATCAATAAACGGAAAGGCCTGTAATCCTATAGAGCTTATCGCAAAACTTAATTCCGCAGGCTCATTACATGGGATAGGAAGAAGCGATATGGTTGAAAACAGGCTTGTCGGGATCAAATCAAGAGAGATATATGAAGCCCCTGCGGCCTATATTCTTCATACAGCGCACAAAGAGCTTGAGGCATTGGTCTTAGACAGGGAGCTTATGCATTTCAAGGATATTGTTTCCCTTAAATATGCTGATATAATATATTATGGCCTTTGGTACAGCCCGTTAAGAAAAGCGCTCGATAAGTTTGTAGAAAATACCCAGCAGTGCGTAGAAGGAGAAGTCAGGCTTAAGCTGTATAAGGGTAGCCTAAGCGTAGTAGGCAGAACATCAAAGTTTTCGCTTTACAGTGAAGCCATGGCTACATATTCCTCAAAAGACAGCTTTGATCATAAGGCGGCAGAGGGTTTTATCAAGATTTGGGGATTACCTTACAGGAAAGGATAGCGTTATGAATAAGAAGCTATGGGGCGGCAGGTTTAAAAGCGAACAAGACGAAAGATTCTGGAGGTTTCAGAGCTCTATTGATTATGACAAGGCCCTTGCAGAGTATGATGTTAAGGCAAGTATCGCTCATGTAAAAATGCTCGCTAAATGCAAAATCATACCGCATAAGAAAGCGCAGTCTATTTTGAAAGGGCTTGAGAGCATACTTAAGAATATCCAGAAAGGCACGTTCAAGATAGACAAAAAGGCCGAGGACATACATAGCGCTGTTTATATAGCGTTAAAAGAAAAGATCGGGCCTGCCGCGGATTATATGCATACCGCGAGATCCAGGAATGATCAAATAGCCCTTGATATGAAGATGTACGCTAAGGATAAGGCATTATCATTGATAGGACTTATAAAGGGATTCCAATCCGCGCTTCTTTTGCTTGCAAAGAAAAACATAGATATTATCATACCAGGCCTTACGCATACGCAGCATGCAGTGCCTGTTTTATTATCACACCAGGTTTTAGCTTATGTCGAGATGTTCGAAAGAGATAAAGAAAGGCTTAAGCAGGCAGGCGACAGATGTGATGAGATGCCCTTAGGCGCCTGTGCTTTGGCAGGGACATCTTTTACAATAGACAGAAAATATACGGCAAAACTATTAGGTTTCTCTAGGATAAGCCAGAACAGTATAGATGCTGTCAGTGACAGGGATTTTGTTTTGGATATTGTGTATGCAATTTCAGTATTTTTCATGCATCTTTCAAGATTTTGCGAGGATATGATATTGTTTTCAACAACCGAATTCGGCATTTTAGATATACCGGAGGCATTTTGCACAGGATCATCGATCATGCCTCAGAAAAAAAATCCTGACGCGCTTGAACTCCTTAGAGCATCAACCGCGGAGTCATATGCTAACCTCTTTTCTATAATGGTTATGATGAAGGGGCTCCCTCTTTCATATAACAGGGACATGCAGTTGGACAAGAAGGCGCTTTTTGATTCTATAAAAAAGGCAGAGGATGCCCTTATGATTTCGGCAGAACTTGTAAAGGGTATTAATCTAAGCAAGGGATATGCCTTGGATAAGCTTGAGTGTGATGAGTCTCTGTTTGCCTTAGACATGGCAGATTATCTTGTAAAGAAAGGCGCCGCGTTTAAAGATGCTCACGATATTATAGGCAGGATAGTATCTTGCTGCCTTGATAGGAATATAAAAATATCTTCAATGCCTATTGATGAGCTTAAGAAAATATCCGAAAAATTCGACAAAGATATATACAGCATATTTGATCTGAAAAAATCAGTCATTGCCAAGAGGTCAATGGGAAGCACTAATCCTATCCTTGTAAGGCAGCAGATTGATAAGTGGGTTAAAAGGCTCAGGAACGGTTCTTGAGCACAAGTACTTGTGCTCAAGAACCGTTCCTGAGAGATAAAAGATAAAAGGCGAAGATGCATCATTTTAAGTACAGAAATAATAGGCTATGTTGTGAGTCGGTTGATATACAGGATATTGCCGAAAGGGTTGGAACACCTTTTTATCTTTACAGCCATAAGACTCTTATAGACCACTATACAAAGATAAAGCAGGCTTTTAAGAGATTAGACCCGCTTATATGTTTCTCCATGAAATCAAACTCTAACCTGTCTGTTATAAAGGCCCTTGTCAATGCGGGTGCCGGGCTTGATATAGTATCTGGCGGTGAGCTTTTTAAGGCAAAACGAGTTAAGGCAGACCCAAAGAAGATAGTATACGCAAGTGTAGGCAAGACCCCGCTTGAAATAAATAATGCCATAACCTCAGGGATATTATTATTTAATGTGGAATCTGTTCCCGAGCTTGCCATGATAGACAGGCTCTGCGGGCGTTTAAAGAAAACAGCGCAAGTAGCTATAAGGGTAAATCCAGGCGTTAAGGCAAAAACGCACAAATATATAACAACAGGCGCAAAAGAAAATAAATTCGGGATTGATGAGAGCACTCTTTTAAAGATATTTGATGAAAAAGAGCAATTCAGCAATATAGACATAGTGGGTATACATATACATATAGGCTCTCAGATAACAGAATCAGCGCCTTTTGTAAAGGCCATAAAAAAGGTGTCAGCCATTATCGCTCTTCTGAGGGGAAAAGGCCACCAGATAGATTATCTTAATATAGGCGGGGGCCTTGGGATTGTATACGATAAAGAGAGGCCCCAGACAGCGAAAGCGTTTGCAGAGTCTGTTATGCCGCTTATTACTAAATTAAATGTAAAGCTTATCCTTGAGCCAGGAAGGTTTATATCAGGAAATAGCGGTATATTGGTTACCAGGGTTTTATATGTTAAGAAATCTTACAGAAAAAACTTTATTATAGCAGATGCCGCTATGAATGATCTTGCCAGGCCAAGCCTATATGGAGCCTTCCATGAAATTCTACCGCTAAGGCGTTCTTCTGCAGGCACAGCCCGTGCACGATTTGATGTTGTAGGACCTATATGCGAAAGCAGTGATTTTATTGCTAAGGACAGGATGCTGACCGTGTTAAAAGAAGGGGATTTCCTGGCTGTTATGAGTGCCGGTGCTTATGGGTTTTCGATGTCAAGCAATTACAACGCACGCCCCCGTGTGCCCGAGGTTATGGTTTTAAATGAAAAGTATTATGTTACCCGGTGCCGGGAGACTTATGAAGATTTGATACGGGGAGAAACAGTGCCAAAGGTGCTGAAGGATAGGGCGTGAAGAAGATTAATTTCTCTAAAATGGTTGCGACGGGAAATGATTTTGTAGTGCTTGATACTAGATACTCGGTGCCTGGTACCCGATATCCGGTACTCGCAAAGAGGCTTTGTGACCGCAAGATTGGTATTGGTGCCGACGGGATGTTGCTGATAGAAAAATCGAAATCAGCTGATTTCAGGATGAGAATATTTAACCCCGATGGCTCGGAACCCGATATGTGCGGAAATGGCTCACGATGCGCGGCGCTTTATGCAAAAAACAAAAAGATCGCTGCTTGCTCCATGTCAATAGAGACAAGGGCAGGGGTTCTCTATGCCAAGGCGGGAAAAAATAAAGTTAAGATAAATATGACTGAGCCTAAAGATATAAGACTATCAATATATTTAAAATCCGGCGCTAAAGCATACAGGATTCATCATATCCATACAGGGGTTCCGCATGTGGTTTTTTTTGCAAATGATTTAGACAAGATAGATCTGGATGCCTTTGGTAGAAGTATAAGATATCACAGCGCGTTTACCCCTGAGGGTACAAATGTTAATATTGTCAGTATGAAAAATAAGTCTTCTATATCGATAAGGACATATGAAAGGGGCGTCGAGGCAGAAACGCTTGCATGCGGCACAGGTTCTGTGGCATGTGCCCTTATTTCAAACCTTGCAAAAGGCATTAAACCCCCTGTCAGAGTATTTACTAGAGGAGGCCAGCTAAAGATATATTTTAAGCCTAAAGACAATAAATTTTATGATGTCTTCCTGGAAGGCCCGGCAAAGGAAGTCTTCTCAGGAGAGATAAGCATTTAGCGGAGATTGCTGCAAGTTTTCCGCAGGCTAAAAACAAACGGAACAAATAGGAGAGTTTATGTTTAAAGGATCAATGGTAGCAATAGTGACTCCGTTTAAAAATAACGGGTCAGAGCTTGATGAAAACAAGCTTAAAGAGCTTGTAAAATTCCAGATTGAAAATGGGACATCAGTGATTGTCCCATGCGGCACAACAGGAGAATCCGCAACCCTTTCCATAGAAGAACATGAAAGGGTAATTGATATTGTTATAGCTGCCGCCAAACCTAAAGCCAGAGTTATGGCAGGCACAGGCTCTAACAATACGGCTGAGGCTATTGAGCTTACAAGTCATGCTAAAAAAGTAGGCGCTGACGCGGCTTTGATAATAACCCCATATTATAATAAACCAACACAGGAAGGTATATATCGTCATTTCAAAGCGCTTTCTGATAAGGTTGATATACCTTTGATCTCGTATAACATAGCATCGCGGACAGGGGTCAACATTACGCCGGATACGATGAAAAGACTCTCTGAATTAAAAAATGTTGTTGGAGTAAAAGAGGCAAGCGGTGATTTAAACCAGATGTCAGAGATAAAGAATCTATGCGGCAAAGATTTTGCGCTTATATCAGGTGATGACACGCTTACGCTCCCGGTTCTTTCTATAGGCGGGTGTGGTGTCATATCAGTGGTAGCTAATATAATACCAAAAGATGTATCTGATATGGTAAAGGCTTTTATGGACAATAGTATGGAGAAGGCAAGGTCCCTACATTATAAGATGTTGCCGCTTATAAAAGCAATGTTTTTTGAAACAAACCCGATACCTGTTAAGACTGCCATGGGCATGATGGGCATGATAGAGCCAAGCCTAAGGCTGCCTATGTGCGAAATGGGGATGGATAATAAAAAGAAACTGGAAAAGGCTCTGAAAAGTTATGGCTTGATTTAATTCAAGCCCGTTTCTTGAGCACAGGTACCTGTGCTCAAGAAATGGGCTTAAAAGAATAGAGGTAAAATATGGCCACAAGGATAGTGATTACCGGGTGTTGCGGAAAGATGGGAAGAAGAATAGCCGCACTTGCCTTTAAGGATAAGGGCCTGGAGATCGCAGCTGCTGTTGAGGCGGCAGGGCACCCTGATATAGGGAAAAATCTAGGCAATGTTATAGGCGAAGAAAGGCTTTTTGTGGATATTACAGGCGATTTATCATCTGCTGTTAAAGGTTCTGATGTAATTATAGATTTCACAACTCCGTCAGCCATGCTTTCAAACCTGAAAGTAGCGCGGGATGAAAAAATACCCATAGTAATAGGCACAACAGGGATAACAGATGAAGAGCTTAATGTAATAGAGTCCAGCTCTAAAAAAATACCCATTCTTTTTTCTTCGAATATGTCCATAGGAGTAAACCTGCTTTTTAGCATTGCCCCTGAAGCGGCAATTTTATTAGGAGAAGAGTATGATATTGAGATAACAGAGGCGCATCATAATAAGAAAAAAGATTCGCCAAGCGGGACAGCAAAAACACTTCTCCAGAAAATAGCAGACGCCAGGGGGGTACAGCCTAAAGACATTGCTATATATGGCCGCTCCGGCGATACAGCAGGCCGGCCAAAAGGACAGATATGCGTTCATGCTATACGCGGCGGAGGGATTGTAGGAGAGCATAGTGTGATATTCGCAGGCGAAGACGAAACCATAGAAATAACGCATCGTGCCGGTTCCCGTGATGTGTTTGCAAAAGGCGCTATAAGGGCCGCGAAATATATTGCAGACAAATCACCGGGGCTATACGACATGCAAAACGTGATACAGGGAGTATAAAGTTATGCTGAAAATTGAACGGGCAAGCAGGCTAAAACATTTACCACCTTATCTTTTCGCGGAGATAGATAAGATCAAGAAAAAGGCCATAAGCGACGGCAGGGATATAATAGACTTAGGTGTTGGAGATCCTGATAATCCTACCCCTATGCACATAATAGAAAAACTTTATGAGGCTGCTCAAAACCCTGAAAATCATCACTATGCCATGGACATGGGACTTTTAAAACTACGCGAGGCAATAGCAGCTTGGTATAAGCGGCGTTTTAATGTTGTCCTGGATCCTGTGACAGAGGTGTTGCCATTGCTGGGTTCCAAAGAAGGCATTGCGCATATACCGCTTGCTTTTGTTGACCATGGAGATGAAGTGCTGGTACCGGATCCATGCTATCCGCCATATAAATCAGGTACTATATTAGCTGGCGGAGTTCCGTATCTTATGCCGCTGCTTCCTGAAAATGAATTTCTGCCTGATTTTGATGTAATAGACTATCAGGTTGCCAAAAGGTCAAAGATAATGTTTTTAAATTATCCGAATAACCCCACAGCAGCAACGGCAACAAAGGAATTTTTTGTAAAAGCGGTAGAATATGCCAATGAGAATGACATTATAATTTGCCATGACGCGGCTTATTCAGAGATGGCTTATGATGGTTATAGGCCAGTGAGTTTTCTCGAGGCTGAAGGATCAAAAGAGGTTGGTATTGAATTTCATTCATTATCCAAGACTTATAATATGACGGGCTGGAGAATTGGTTTTGCCTGCGGCAATGCGGATGTAATATCCGCTCTAAGGACAGTAAAGTCTAATGTAGATTCAGGGATATTCCAGGCAGTGCAGTTTGCGGGAATTATAGCATTGGAGACCGATCAGGCGCATATAGATGAATTAAACATGATGTATCAGAAAAGAAGGGATGTGTTGGTGGATGGTTTAAACGCGTTAGGGTGGAAAGTGGATAAACCAAAGGCCACATTTTACGTATGGATACCAGTCCCGCCCGGATATACATCAAATGAGCTTACAAAATCACTGTTGCAGAAGGCTGATATAGTTACCACGCCTGGTGTAGGTTTTGGCCCAAACGGAGAGGGCTTTATAAGAATGGCGCTTACTGTTCCAGAGGCGCGCCTTGAAGAGGCCGTTGACAGAATAAAGAGGCTTCATCAATGAGCGTTGTCTATATAGGAATCGGATCAAATTTAGGAGATAGAAAACAGAATATAGAGAGAGCGCTTGAAAAACTAAGGTCAAGAAAAGAAACAGAACTTACAAGCGTATCATCTATCATAGAGACAGACCCCGTAGGAGACAGCAGCCAGCCTAAATTCCTGAACGCATGCTGCAAGATAGATACAACACTTTATCCTGATGAGGTATTAAGTGCCTTGAAGTCTATAGAGCGTGAAATGGGAAGAGATAGAGATTCTATGCCAAAAAAACTCAGCCGCGAGGATCAGCTTAAAGCGCTTAATGAGGGCAAAACAATAGAGCGCGCTTTACGGGATCGGGATGTAAGCTCTCATGCTAAATCGGGTGATAAATGGGCCCCGCGTATAATTGACCTGGATATACTTTTATATGATGATATTATAATGAAAGGTAATAATCTTACAATACCGCACAGTTTAATGCACAGACGGCTCTTTGTCCTTAACCCCCTTTCAGAGATAGCGCCTGATATCGTTCACCCTGTTTTTAAAAAGACTATAAAAGACATGCTATCCGAATACCGGGCATTTGAAGAATTGTCCGCAAACGCCATCGAAGAAAATAAAACCTGCCAGCAAGAGGGCTACAGCACAGAATGAGAGTAATTAGCAGCCCTGAGGTTATGAATTCTGTTTCGCGAAAACTGATCAGATCAGGTAAGAGCATAGGCCTTGTCCCTACTATGGGTGCTCTACATTATGGCCACCTTTCTCTTATAAAGAAAGCCAGAAAAGAAAACGATATAGTAATAGTAAGCGTATTCATAAATCCTAAACAGTTTTCCAAAGGGGAGGATTACGAAAGATACCCAAAGGATATAATAAATGACAGGTTAAAAGCAGCTAAGTTTGGTTGCGACATCCTGTTTCATCCGGGCAATGACTCTATATATAAAAAGGATTTTGCGACCCATGTTAAGGTCGAAGGCCTTTCAGAGGCGATGTGCGGAACATCAAGGCCCCATCATTTTAAGGGTGTTGCTACAATATGCTTAAAACTATTTAATATCATTATGCCTGGCAGGGCATACTTTGGTCAAAAAGATTATCAGCAGACAGTTATCATAAAGCGGATGGTAAAAGACCTCAATGTAAACACAGACATTAAGGCCTTGCCTACAGTGAGAGAATCATCAGGGCTTGCGATGAGTTCCCGAAACAGTTATTTAAGCTGCCAAGAACGCGAACTCGCGGGCTTTATTTATAAATCTTTAAAAGACGCTCAAAGATTAATAAAGTCAGGCGAAAGGCGTTCTGCTAAAATTATTTCCGATATTTCCAAGGCCCTTAGAAGCCATCATATTAATATAGATTATATAAGCATAGTTGACCCTGCAACCCTTAAGAATTTAAAACATACAAAAGGTAAGGTTTTGATAGCCCTGGCTGTCAGAATAGGTAAAACAAGATTGATAGACAATATATTGGTAAGTAGCTGACAGATCAAAACATGGGAAATGATGTAACCGAAAACTGCCGCAATCTATCGTATTATTGGTAATATTACATAGCAAACATAACAAGGAGTATAATCAATGCTTAGGATAATGTATAAGTCAAAGATACATAATGCCACAGTAACAGATGCCAACCTAAACTATACGGGAAGTATCACAATAGACTCAAGCTTGCTGAAGGCTGCTGATATATTTCCCGGGGAAAAGGTGCAGATCGTAAATCTCAATAATGGTACGAGAGTCGAAACCTATGTTATAGAAGGAGAGCCCGAAAGCGGAACTATATGCATGAATGGCGCTGCCGCAAGATGGGCACAGAAAGGGGATCGTGTTATTATAATATCTTATTGTATTTTAGAATCAAAAGAGGCGACCACATTTAAACCGAAGGCAGTTTATCTCAATGATAAAAATGAGGCAAAAGACAGTGACTCAAAAATATACAGAAAACACAAATAAACAATATACAGACAAGCTTAAAAAGCGTATAGCAGAACTAAAGAAAAAACGCAATGCCGTTATAATTGTCCATAATTATCAGAGAGACGAAGCCCAGGACATAGCTGATATCACCGGAGATTCATTGGGCTTGAGCAAGGCAGCTATAAAGATAGACGCGGATATCATTGTATTCTGTGGAGTCCATTTTATGGCAGAGACAGCGTATATCTTAAATCCCAGCAAAACAATATTGCTTCCTGTGAAGGAAGCAGGGTGCCCCATGGCTGATATGATAACGCCTGAAGCTTTAAGAAATAAAAAAGAGCAATATCCGGGGTCCCCTGTTGTATGTTATGTCAATACATCAGCTGCTATAAAAGCGGAAAGTGATATATGCTGTACTTCACGAAATGCTGTTGAGGTTGTCAGATCCCTTAAGGAAAAAAGAGTAATATTTGTCCCTGATAAAAACTTAGGGCATTACGTTCAATCGCAATTACCCGATAAGGAGATAATCCTATGGGAAGGATTTTGCCCAACGCATATAGGTGTTCTGCCTGATCAGATAATGGCTGCTAAAAGGTTTCATCCTAAAGCAGAATTTATAGCCCATCCTGAATGCAATCCTGATGTGCTTGAATTAGCCGATCATATAACATCTACGGGCGGGATGATAGAATATGTAAAACATTCCAAGAGCAAGGAATTTATTATAGGTACAGAGATGGGTATGTTGTATAGATTAAGGCAGGATAACCCAGGTAAACGATTTTATCTTCCTACAGAACACCTGCTATGCGCTAATATGAAACTTACCACACTCGGCTGGATAGTAAATTCACTCGAGCTCATGGTGCACAAAGTAACTGTGCCTGAGGATATAAGATCGCGTGCCTATAATGCCGTAGATAAGATGTTAAAGATATCAGGTGAAAAGAAGTGGGTATCTGTTTCCGGAACGTAAACCTTGGTTATCTATACTATGAAGAAAAATATTGGAATAGCAGGTTGTGGTACAATAGGGACATTTATTGCTAAACGGGTTGACAGGGATCTCCAGCCTTTGGCAAAAATAGTAGCCCTATGCGATATAGATAAAGAAAAGACTGCTAAGCTCTCTGGCATGCTTTCCTGTAAACCCGCGGTTGTTTCATTTGATAAGCTTGTTGAGGAATCTGATATTGTAATAGAGGCGGCATCTTCTGATATATCTTTTTCCTTTGCCCAAAAAGCCCTTAAAAAAGGAAAGGATATCATGATAATGAGTATAGGCGGTATCCTGGAAAGAAGCGATGAGCTTTTCGATTTGGCAAGAAAGAAAGAATCAAGGATTATACTGCCAAGCGGCGCTATATGTGGTTTGGATGGGATAAAGAGCGCGAAGACGGGCAATATAACCAAGGTTTCCTTAACGACGAGAAAGCCTCCCCGAGGCCTAAAAGGGGCCCCTTATATAATAGCTAACAAGATAGACCTGGATTCTATTACAGGCGAGACACTTATTTTTAATGGTTCAGCGCAGGAGGCGGTAAAGGCTTTTCCAAAAAATATTAATGTATCAGCCCTTTTAAGCATAGTTGGAATAGGCGCTAAGAAAACACAGGTAAAAATTATGACATCTCCTGAGTATATGGTGAATACCCATGAGATAGAGATAGAAGGAGATTTTGGAAGGATGGTCTCGATAACCGAGAATGTGGCATGTGCTGATAATCCAAAGACCAGTTTTCTTGCCGCTTTATCCGCGGTTGCTTCTTTAAGACAGGCATTAGAGGATTTTGTAGTAATAGGCACATAACGCCTGTGCGCTATTGACTATCCACATATGATAGTGTATAATAAATTCTAGAAGTACCCCTGGCACTCTTCTTTGGCCTGGCTATCGAATTATTTAATAGGCTAAAGAGGATATTTTGTACTTAGACCTTGTCTATGCCGCTGCTATGGTAAGGTTTAAGATAATCTAAAGCCAGGGGTATTTTTTTTGTCTTTTACTTTAATATAAAGGTATATATGAACATTAAGAATACAGTGATATATATTATAATAGCAAGTGTCAGCATAGGGTTATCAGGCAATCCCTGTAACAGGCAAGGCCCGGATTTATATGCCTTAAGGCCAAGGGCATCTGCATTATCAGATGTAAATAACTTGGGATTTAGTAACCGCGTTACTTCATCATTATTGAGTTATTATAAAAGGTATCTTCTGTGGCGGCTTGGCAAAATAGAAGGAAATAAGAAAATACCGATTTTACGGGCCAATGGCAAGTGGGAAAAGATAGACATTCCGGCTGTGTCTGCAGAATACGACAGAAGAAGGCCGGTCTCTGTAGGGGCGTTTAATATAAGAAAATTAATAAGGAACATTGAGCGTAAGATAGGGGAAGCAGGGGGGGTATCAAAGACATCATCTGCAGGCGAAGATATTTTAGCCCAGGCAAAGAATGCGTTAGCTGACAACGAAATTGTTAAGATAGATGAATTGAGTACATATCAATCATATGAAACAGAAGCCGACAGGGATGCATGGGGTATATATTTTGCTACTCCTACATTATGGGGCTTGCAGGTTGTTGAGTATATAAAAAGAAATTGGCCCCAGGCAAAGATATGTGATATGGGCAGCGGTAACGGCAAGTTTGTGTTTTTAGCTGCAACAAAAAATTTCCCGTTAATAACAGGGCTTGAGGCTCGTAAGCAGTTATATGATTTTTCCGTAGAGAATTTAAAGCAGCTGGGTTTGCATTCAACCGTAGGCTTTGTTCATATTGATTTCTTAAGCGAAAGCGAAGAGGCAGACCTTTCATTATATGATGTTATATATTTTTTCTATACATTCCCGGGGCATTATGAAAGAGGCGAAGTGTTTCGCAATAAAAGGAAAAAGTTTAATAGCAGGTTGTTAGAAAAATTGTTAAATGATAAACATGGAATGAAGCAAGGCGCAAGACTTATAGTGCTAGGTGACCATGGTGTTCTTGCCTTGGGCGGGCAGTTACTACATGAAAACATAAAAGTCGGCAATGTGCCCGGGCTTTCTATATACACAAGAATTAAAAAAACAGTAGAATCCAGACCGTACGATCAGGCAATATATATAGGCAGTTTTACGAACGTGCAAAATTCGGCCCATAAAAAAAACCTCATAGATAAATTCGTCCTAATATCCGCGTAGCTGCCCGTCGTTAAAAGACTATAAAAAATCTTTCCTGCTGTGCAAGAAAATCAAGAAAATAAAAATTTCAGCAAAAAAATAAAAAAAGTTTTATAAAATTTTTTTCAAAAAGAGAAAAAAATGCTTGCGCATGGTGTATAAAAAGCGTAAAATAAAATCATAAGAAAATATTTCGAGGAGGGAGGTGAAAAATAAATGGCAACTAAAGTTTTAAAATGCGGAATTAAGAGAGAAAAAGGCTATCTTTATTACTTAGATAAAAAGGGAAATGTATCAAAGGCCAGGATGGCCCGCGGAAAGAAAAAAGGCGGCGGCCCTCAAGTTGTTGTTAAGGCCGACGTAAAAAGACAAAAGGGATACCTTTACTTTATCGATAAACAGGGTGATGTAGCGATGGCCAAGATGGCACGTGGTGGTAAAAAGAAAAAAGTTGCGAAGAAGGCAGCAAAGAAGAAAACAGTAAAGAAGAAAAAGAAAAGATAGTAATAGACAGAGTCTAATTTTAAAAAAAAAGGAGGGTAAAACCATGGCAGCAAAGAAAAAAGCCAAGAAAAAGGCAAAAAAGAAAGTAGCGAAGAAAAAGAAGAAATAACTTTTAATTATCTTAAGTAGTTCAGTATATAGGAAGTCCTCTTTAAAGCGTAAATGAAAAGCTCGTTGCTAAAAAGAGGACTTTCTGTTAGTATATGGGCATGGAAAATAAGTTTATAATTATAAAAGGTGCCAGGGAGCACAACTTAAAGTCAGTAGATTTGAAGTTGCCCAGGAACGAGCTGATCGTTGTTACCGGCCTTTCGGGTTCAGGCAAATCCTCGCTGGCATTTGATACAATATACGCGCAAGGCCAGATGAAATATGTTGAAAGCCTATCTGCTTATGCGCGCCAGTTTTTAGAACAGATGCAGAAGCCGGATGTAGATCGCATCGAAGGCCTATCCCCCAGCATTTCTATACAGCAAAGAAGGGCAGGGTCAAATCCCCGTTCAATAGTTGCTACCACCACTGAAATACACGATTACCTTAGGCTTTTATTTTCTAAAATAGGGGAAATTTATTGTTATAAATGCTTGAAACCTATCAGTTGTCAGTCATCCCAGCAGATAATCGAGGATATAAGCAGATATCCTGAAAACACCCCCATAGCAATACTTGCCCCTCTGGTTAGAGGCAAAAAAGGCCAGCACAAGGAACTATTCGTTAAAATTAAAAAACAGGGTTTTATAAGGTTCAGGGTGGACGGAAAGATATCAGAGATATCTGAGAAGATATTTTTAAACAAAAATGTCAAGCATAGCATAGAAATAGTTGTAGACAGGCTGGCCGTAAAATCTGAAAACAAAAAACGCCTCGCGGATTCAATTGAAACTGCTTTAAGTGCTGGAAGCGGGTTAGTTGTTATCACAACTCAAGATCATTCCAGAGCTGAAACATTGTACAGCTCAGAGAATGCCTGCGTGGAATGCGGCATAAGCTATCAGGGGTTTGAGCCGCGGAACTTTTCATTTAATTCGCCATATGGCGCATGCCCTTTATGTGATGGACTCGGGCACAAGCTTGAGATAGACCCGGATCTGGTAATAAAAGATAAGTTGAAGTCGATAAGAGAAGGCGCCATAGAGCCTTGGCGCAAGGGAGGCAAATCCCTCCTTCTTTATTACAATAGGTTTTTGCGCGGCCTTGCCTATAATTACAGTTTCAGCCTTGACAAGCCATTCAAAGAGCTTGGCAAAAAGATACAGAATATAATACTCTATGGCAGTGGTGAGGAAAAAGGTTCACAGAAATATTTTGAGGGAGTAATACATAATCTGGAACGCCGCTTCAAGGAAACCGATAGTGATTTTATGAGGGATTTTATACATGGGTATATGTCAGTTCAGCCCTGCCCAGGATGCGAGGGGGCAAGGCTTAAGAAAGAGTCCCTTGCCGTTAAGATAGCAGGTAAGAACATTGCTGATGTCTGTAAGTTTTCAATAGAGCAATCGTTAAACTTTTTTCAAATATTAAAACTTGATGCTAAAAATACAGAGATTGCCCGCCAGATATTAAAAGAGATTAAGGCCAGGCTTAAATTTTTATCCGATGTAGGGCTTGGTTACCTCTCCCTTGACCGCGTAAGCGCTACTTTATCAGGCGGAGAGGCGCAGCGCATAAGGCTTGCAACGCAGATAGGAGCAGGGCTTATAGGAGTTATTTATGTACTTGATGAACCCAGTATAGGCCTTCATCAGAAAGATAATCTAAAACTGCTGTCCACGCTTAAGGCCTTAAGGGATTTAGGCAATACTGTTATAGTGGTTGAACATGACGAGGCAATAATAAGAAGCGCTGACTATATTGTTGACTTGGGCCCTGGTGCTGGTAAAGAGGGGGGACACGTTATATACAGCGGTAGATTAAAAGGGCTTCTTAAGTCTAAAGGTTCATTGACAGCAAAATATTTAAATCGTAGTATAGAGGCAGCTGTATCCGGAAAGCGCAGAGATTATAAAGCCAGTAAAAAGATCACCATAAAAGGCGCTTGTGAACATAATTTAAAAAATATAGATGTCCCTATACCATTAGGTGTATTTAATTGCATAACAGGTGTTTCAGGTTCTGGTAAATCAACGCTGGTTGATGATATACTCTACAGGGTGCTTGCGCGTAAATTTTATCATGCGATTGAAAAACCCGGTAAGCATAAGGATATACTGGGAAGCGAGAATATAGATAAGGTCGTTGTGATAGACCAATCACCTATAGGCAGGACCCCGCGCTCTAATCCAGCTACATATACAGGGGCTTTCGGGTTTATAAGGGAATTATTCTCTAAGATTCCTGAGGCAAGGATCAGGGGATATAAAGCAGGCCGTTTCAGTTTTAACGTAAAAGGCGGAAGATGCCAGGCATGCGAAGGAGATGGCGTAAAAAAGATAGAGATGCATTTTCTCCCTGATGTATATATACAATGCCAGGTATGTAAGGGCATGCGTTTTAATCAGCAGACGTTAGAGGTAAAATATAAAGGAAAGTCGATAGCGGATGTCCTCCATATGCCGCTTATGGAAGCGTTGAAATTGTTCGGTAATATTCCCGCGATACATAATAAGCTAGAAACACTACATAGTGTCGGTTTGGGCTATATAGAACTTGGACAACAGTCCACTACTCTTTCTGGAGGTGAGGCCCAAAGAGTTAAACTTGCGGCAGAGCTTTCGAAAAAGGCCACAGGAAAAACACTTTATATCCTTGATGAGCCTACAACAGGGCTTCATTTTGCTGATGTCAGCAGGCTTTTATCTGTGCTGCACAGTTTAGTCGACAATGGCAATACAGTGCTGGTAATAGAACATAATTTGGATGTAATAAAAAGTGCGGATTATATTATAGACCTTGGTCCTGGAGGCGGTGAAGCAGGCGGCCGAATTGTTGCCTGCGGCAGCCCGGAAGAGATAGCCAAGTCAAAATCTTCCTATACAGGAAATTACCTCAAAGAAGTTCTTGATTAAGGTTGCGAAAATAGTTCAGCATTACACCTATGATCGCCGCTTATGCCTTTGCTTCCGTAGCGCATGGTATTTTTGCGGATTATTTGAAATCATGGCAAAAAAAGCCAAATGCGCTACTTCAGCAAAGTCATAAGCGGCTACAATATTACATTGGCAATGTCCTAAATTAATATTTTATCTTTAAAACACGCCTGATATTTTAATTAGTAGTTGAATATACTATTACTAAATGATATACTTATTTGATCATGAAAACCCTTAAAAATACCCTAATCCTATTTAGTTTAACCTGTTTTGTCTTTTTTGCACATATTATTTCTACGCAGGCAAATCAGGAAAGCCCTCATTTGCCGGAGTTAAGAGAATCCTTTTCAAAGGCCTTATACGATCTTACAATAGAAGGGTCAAATAAATTTCTTATTTTAGACCCTTTAAACCCGCAAAGGGATGAAGTCTATATACTGCTTGGCAAATCCTATTTTCAGAAAGAATCTTATGAAAAAGCGCTTCATAGCTTTGAGGAAATACTTAAAATGGAGGGCTCCGGATTAAAAGATGATGCCTTGTATTGGTCTGGCGAGTCTAATTTTAAGATGGGAAGATATGACAGCGCGATATCATATTATCAGAAACTTATAGACGGGTACCCGTTGTCGTCGTATATACCTTATGCTTATTATTCAAGAGGCTGGTCTTGCTATAAGAAGAATGAGTTGGAAGCATCATTGAGGGATTTTCAAAAGGTAGCCGATAGTTTTACTGATTCGAAGATTTTTCCATCAGCCATATATAAGATGACAGAGGCCTATTATGGTTTATCTAGGTTGGAAGAGGCAAAGGAAAAAATTGATTTTTATATTGAAAAATTCCCGTTAGCAACCGAGGCAAAGGACGCTTTATTTTTAAAAGGCGAGATTATGTATCAGCTCGGAAACTACGAAGAAGCCCTATCTTCATACAGGTACTCTTTAAAGCTTACAGGTGAAAGGGCCTGGGAGCCCTATGCCTATTTGGGGATAGCATGGTCTTTTTTTAATATGGATAAATACTCACAGGCGATAGATGAATTCGAAGTTCTTCTCGATAAAACATATCCAGCGGATTCTAAGGCAAACGCACTTTTGGGCATAGGCCGTTGTTATGGGATGGAGGGTAAACATGAGGATGCTGTAAAGGTGTATGATCGTTTAATAAATGATTTTAGTTTAAGCCAGTACATAGAGGATGCATGTTTTAAAAAAGCAGAGTCGCTATACCTTTTATCAAGATATGAAGCGTCCGCATTCCTGTACAAACAATTATTAGATGATTTCCCTGCTGACAGGTTTACCGCGGATGCTTCTTATAATTGCGCGTTGGCATTGCTACGGCTTGATAACCCTTTAGACGCTATAACGTATCTTGAGAAAGCAGAAAAGATATCAACGGATGTAAACTTTAAAGCCAACGCGATATGCCGAATAGCAGATACGTATTCAGCTATGGGTAATCATAAAAGCGCGCAAAAATATTATGATGAGGTTTTAGACAAATACCCTAATAGCCTTTATACCGATTACGCGCAATATCACCTTGGGTTAATCTTTGTAAGCTTGGGAGAGCTTGATAGCGCGATAATAACACTAAACAGCCTGATAAATAATTTTCCTGATAGCAAACTTTTGGATAAATCATTTTTCCAACTGGCCAATATTTATTATATGCAGGGCCATTATAAGTTAGCCCTTAAGGAATATTATAATATAGCTGATAAGTTAAAGGAAAGCGATTTAGCCTACATGGCAAGATACCAGATAGGAATCTATCTCTATAATAAGGGAGATTACCCGAGGGCTGTTGAGATTTTTGAAAATATAATTAATATGGCTAAGGACGAAGATATGCAGCGTCTCGCAAGATACGAGTTGGGGTGGTGCTACTACCGTATGGACAAGGAGGATCTTGCTGTAAGGACATTTGATGATTATATTATACGCTATCCTGAAAGTGATATAACCGCGGATGTAATTTACTGGTTTGCGCAATACTACTATAGTAAGGGTTCTTACGGAAGGGTAAAGATAAGTTTAGAAAGAATATCGGAAGGTTTTCCTGGCAGCGGATTAGAAGGTGAAGTAAATTATCTTTTGGGGTGGACTTTGCATCGTGAAGGAAAAACACAAGAAGCGCTCAAACTGTTTGAGTATGTTATAACAACCTACCCCGATACTGATGCCGCGGAAAACTCTGTGATATCGTTTGGAGACGTTTTTGTAGAATTGGGAAGATATAATGACGGCATACGCGTACTCAACGGGGTTTTGCAGATAACCGAGTCAGAAAGGCTGCAAAGGGCTGCAAATAAGAAAATAGGCCTTATGTATCAAGCAGAGAGTTTTTATAATATAGCCATTACTTATTATCGCAAGGCCATTACAAATGAAAGCAATGATTTTAACGCGGAATTACAATTTAAAATAGCCCAATGCCTGGAGGATGAGGCGCGTTTTGAAGACGCTATATCAGAATATCTTAAGGTATCTTACCTGTATCCCAATAGCAGGTATTGGGTCATAAAGGCAAGATTAAGAGTAGCCTATATATTAGAATTCCAGACAAAATGGGCAGAGGCTAGAAAGATATATGAGGAAATAGCTTTAGAGGATGTTGAGGAAGCAAAGCATGCCCAAGAGAGGTTGTTGTGGATGGATAAACATAAAGATGAGCTGTAATGGGTATTAAACATAAAATAAAAAAAAGGAGGAAGTTATGTTAGACCTTGTTGTAAAAGGCGGGCCGGTAATGTATCCTATAATACTATGTTCTATCATAGCAGTGGCAATAGTGATAGAAAGGGCCTATCATCTGTACAGGGCAAAGATAGATACGCGTAAGTTTATGGACGAAATAGCCAATGTATTAAAAAGGAACAAGATAATGGAGGCAATTGAGATATGCGATAAAACACCAGGGCCAATTGCCCATATACTAAGGGCAGGTATATTAAAGCATGACCGGCCCAAGCAAGAGATAAAAGAGGCGATAGAAGAGGCTGGTCTTTACGAGGTCCCAAGGATGGAGAAGAACCTGACAGCTCTTGCCACTATTGCTCATATATCCCCCTTATTGGGGCTTCTGGGTACTGTAGTGGGTATGGTCGGATGTTTTCAGGTGATTCAGCAGAAGTCTACGTCATTAAACCCTGTTTCCCCTGGCGATCTGGCAGGAGGAATATGGGCAGCACTTATTACCACTGTAGCTGGACTTGCGGTTGCAATACCGGTTTATGTTGCTTATAATTATTTAGTTAGCAGAGTAAACCACCTTGTAATCGATATGGAAAGAAGCGCTACTGATCTTATAAATATCCTTACTCAGAGGGGTAAAGACCATGAAGTTTAGAAGACACCTTAAGCTGGAAAGGACATTAAGGACTATAGATATAGCACCATTAATCGATGTCGTATTTCTTCTACTTATATTCTTTATGTTGACATCCAGTTTTATATTCCAACCAGGTATCAAGGTTAACCTGCCTCGGGCTATAACATCAGAGATGTTGAGTGAAGACAGCGCTATAATTAATATCACCGCGGAAAACCTAATATATTATCGTCAGAAACTGGTTACATCCAGAGAGCTTAATTCTGTATTAAAAGAGATAGCTTCAGCCAGGCTGCCTGTGCTTATAAGATCTGACAGAAGGGCTTCTTTAGGCCGAATTGTTGAAGTGTGGGATATGTGCAGGCAGGAAGGCGTAAGGCAGGTAAATATAGCTACAACTCAAACAGCGGATTAGGTGCTATTATTATGCGTCTTAAAATTAATTTTAACCGTGCTCTTATCCTGTCCTTATCCTGGCATTTATTATGTTTTTTTATGGTGACCATTATTATAGTGCCTGTTGGTATAAGCCAGAACAAGCTTTCAGAAATATATTTTCTCGGGTCATTGCTTGATAGAAGCTCTATAGGGCATGAGTTGCAAAGCCGGGACGGGTTTTCAAGAAGGGATAGAGGTGTTTTAATAGTAAAGACATCTCAAGACAGAGATATAAAGGGTCTTCATCCCGCCCCTTTTGAAAAAGAGAATAATACTATGATTAAGAAGATGCATTACGATTTCAGAAAGGCATCAACCATCCGCACTGAAAAGGTAACCCCGAGCATGCAGAGTAATGATTTTCATAAAGAGCCCTTTATTGAAATATCAGCCCCAGAAGGCCAGCCAGCGCCAAGGGAAATTGTTCTTAGGCCGCTGTTATCAGAGTTTAAAATGGCGTTAACAGAAGCCCAAAGAAACAACAATTTATTATCCTTTTATAGTGTGGATATATCGGTATCGATAAAAAACGATGGTATTGTAGAGTCTGCGCATGTTATAAATACCTCAGGCGTTGCTGGTATAGATATTATAATGACAGATTATATAAAAAAATGCAAGTTTAAACCTCTCGAGTCTGAAGGGACGCAGGAATCAGTGATATCCATGAAGATACTTTTCTAATGTCTCAGGCAAATAAAATACGATAAATCATGATTGAACTTGACATATCTACCGCAGTTGCGTTATATTTATTATTGACAGTAGTTTCCATACTGCTGTTGTGGCTGTTTCTTGATAGAGAAACAAAGCCTAGACAGTATGCCTCAGGTAAGAAATCTATCTGGCAATGCGAAGTCTGTGTTTTTTCCTATGTAGACAGCCAGCATGATATAATTTCCCAATGTCCGCGCTGTGGGAGTTTTAATAAACGAAAGGAGAGCAGCTCATGATAATGCAGATCGGTATTGTAGCAGGTGAGATATGGCATTATTTGGATGCCCAGGGCAAATCAAGGTTTTCTGCTATTGCGTCTGCTATAAATAGGCCTAATGATCTTGTATTAATGAGCTTAGGATGGCTTGCAAGAGAAGGCCATGTTCTTCTTGAGGGTGATGTAGATTATCAGGTTTCATTACGAAAAAAAGACGCCACGGAAAATAAGCAATAGAACGCCCGCATAACCTTCGATACCCGCTAAGGTAAAAATAACAATGCCCTATATAGTTGTATTTATTACAGCGTCATCAAAAGAAGAAGCCGATATTATAGCCAATAGCCTGATAGATTTAAAAATTGCGGCATGTGTCAACATAATCTCAGGGGTAAAGTCTATATATACATGGAAAGGCAATAAAGAGGTTTCCGAAGAGTGCCTGCTTCTTGCAAAGACAAGGCAGGCGAACTTCGTTAAGCTTAAAGAGTGCGTAAAAAGCCTGCACAGCTATGACACCCCGGAGATAGTAAGCGTTTTAATGAATGATGGTGATGAGAACTATTTCAATTGGATAGAAGAAGCGACCTCTATACATTAGCTGGGGATGTAGCTCAGTTGGGAGAGCGCCTCGTTCGCAACGAGGAGGCCGTGGGTTCAACTCCCATCATCTCCACCAGCGCGGCAGGCCATTCGATTTTATAATCTCGGCTCTAGAGCATGCCGCCTAGCAACTAATTGATAAAATATTTGTAAAACCCTTGACAGGGATCTTTTTTAATGGTATAATTTAAGAAATTTTAAAAGATAATAATAAGTTAGGTAAAAAATCTGAAAGTTAGGCCTATGGAAAAAAAATGCTATATACATTGTATAGTTAATGTATTGATTATTTGCATAATTTACAGTTATATATGCCCATATATTGTGCCAAATACTACTGCAGGCCATGATTACCATGCACTTCGTGCAAAATCCACAAAACAGAGTTCAGCAGGCAGGGCGTTAAGAGATAATATGTTTAGTCAGCTTCCTGAAGGGAGTAGGCGCTGGGTTGCCGCAGAGAGGAATCAATCCCCTGCTCTATCGTTTCATTATACTGTACGGGCATGGCAGAGACAGGCGTTTGGAGATGCGGATAAATACTTAACGCAGATGATCGGAGAAGAGCAGGATGATTTACACAAAACATCATCAGCCGGGGATGTGAAAAGGTACAGAGAAGAGTGGAATAAGTTGCGTAGTGGTGATATAACAGAAGAAGCGTTTTTAAGGAATGTTGATATTTATGAACTATCAAAGGTTTCAGAATATATAACTGCTGATCCAAGAGAAGCAGCTATATTGCATCATTATATATATAGTAATCTTCCGAGTTATTATGATGATCTCAGAAGATTGGAGCGCCGGAAAATGTATAAGGCGCTATTAAGGCCTGAGGCAGGCCGGCCTGATGCATTAGAAAGATTTATGTCGATATTTAACAAGGAACACCCGCGCAGTCTAATTTTTCAGCAAGAAAAAACCCCAACCGCTATAGAAACAAAAGGTATTCTTCATAAAAAAGATCTCCTTATGCTTGTCTTGATATATTCTGCAAGCCAGGATAGTTTTGTAAATTTCATAGATAATACTGTTCTTAAATGGCAGCATGGCTCGCAAGCGCATTTTGGCAAAGAAGACAAATATATTATAGCTCGTCTCGGAAAGATAAGGCCTAATACCAGGAAAATGGGGGCTTTAAACAGGCTGGTTAAAGAAGGCAGAATATATGTTCCAGATGCTGCTATATTCGGCAATGATAATAAAGGCGGGCTCATCAGGTGGATGGCCCGTGGCATATACCCTGTCAATAATACTGATGTAATTCCAGCAACACAGCTAGACCTTTTTGAATATAACAAAGTTAGGCGTTTAATAGATGTTGCAGCATAAAGTTGTAAATTTAATCCTAATGCCTTGATTTTTAACCACATATAAGGCATATTTAATACAAGGACAGAGCTGGAACCTGGGGCTCTATTTTTTGCGTTACTTATTATATAGTTTAAAAAAGTATTTACTATGAAAGGTTATTTATGCTATCTTTTAAATATCTACATGTGATTATTATAACCGCTCTTATCTTAAGTATCACAGCCTGCTCTAATGCGGGGAGTAGTCTAATTATGCCTGCGTTAAATTTAAACCATGAGCAGGTCGAAAACTTCAGAGAACATGATTTAAGGATAGCAAGGATAATAGACATTGTCTTTCCTGATGCTTCAGATGAGCAAAAACTCTCATGGAGAATGCTTCTTTTAGGCACAGTTGCTACTGAGACTAACTTTCTAAACATGTATTCCCACAGATCTCAAAACGGAAACGGGCCATACCAGATAATAGGTGATACTGCCTATGGCATTATACATAAATACATAACATATCCTTTAAAGGGGACCAATATCATAGCAAGGCGAACAGGCCTTATACCACTTTTTGAAAAAGCCACCGATGGAAGGATTACGTGGGAACAACTCTATGATATGAGCAAAGATGAACTGATAGGGTTGTGTGTTAGTGACCATGATTTTGCAGCGCTAATATCATTGCTGGTTTATAAAGACGCATTTGAGCGTAACGATGTGCATGAGGTATCGTCCAACCCTTCGGAACTTGCATTGTTATGGAAAAAATATTATAACACCGATTTAGGATTGGGTACTGAGAAGCGTTTTATGGAACGTTTCATCCCATTATATTATTATATAGTATGATTTTACCGGGCCTTTGCCAGGGGGATTTGGGGCAGGTGCTTAGACATCTGCCCTCCCGGTAATTTTCTGTTTTACATCCACCCCTTAAGTAGTATAATATATCCTGCCATGAGAAAAGCGTCCCTTTCTTTTATTATTTATGCGGTATTAGTATTATCGCAATTGGCCTTATGCCTTGACAGGGGTGTTTTTGCCCAGGTATCGGAATCAGCCAATGGCAGAGAAGCGCTTTATTATAATAAACTTGATGATAATAAGGTAATGTGTCTCTTATGCCCGCGCAGATGCATAATAGCCCAAGGCAAAAGAGGTTTTTGCAAGGTGAGAGAAAACATGAAAGGCGTTTTATATAGCCTTGTATATGCCAAACCCTGCGCTGTGCATGTTGACCCTATTGAAAAAAAGCCATTATTCCATGTCCTGCCCGGAACAAAATCATTTTCAATAGCAACCGCAGGGTGTAATCTTGCATGCAAGTTCTGCCAGAACTGGCAGATATCACAGGCAAACCCCGAAGATATAAGGTATCGGGATATGTCGCCCGCGCAGGTTGTTGAAGCAGCCAAACTTTCCGGGTCAGCAACAATTGCCTATACCTATACAGAGCCGACAGTTTTTTATGAATACATGCTTGATATCGCAAGACTGGCAAGAGAGGCAGGCATACTTAATGTCATGCACTCTTCAGGGTTTATAAATGAAGAGCCATTAAGGCAGATATGTAAATATTTAGACGCGGCAAATATAGACTTAAAAGGCTCGGATAAATTTTACACGGATTTTTGTTTGGGGACAAGGTCTGACGTGCTGCGTTCTTTAAAGATATTAAAAGAAGAAGGCGTGTGGATTGAGATTACATATCTTCTGATACCTACATTAAATGATAGTGACGAATACATTAAAGAAACAGCTGTATGGATAAGGGATAATCTTGGCCCTGACACGCCTTTGCATATATCGCGTTTCTGGCCTATGTATAAATTAAGGAATCTATCGCCAACACCTATGGAGGCACTTTACAATGCATATAACATAGCCGTATCCTCAGGGCTTCGTTATGTTTATATAGGCAATGCCCCCGGCACAGAAGCTGAATCAACATTTTGCCCTTATTGTAAAAAACTCTTAATCAAGCGAATGGGGTATAATGTAGTGGAAAATAATATAGAAAACGAAAAATGCAGCCACTGCAAAAACAGCATAGCAGGTATATGGAAGTAATGATAAAGAGATATAAAGGCAGCATCATAAGCAGGTGCCTAAAAACACCAGGTTTTTTATTTTTTGTCGTAATCGTATTAGCATTAAACGCGAATGTGTATGCAGAGGATATTCAGCCTTCATCGCTGGACGGGGCATTCTATCCTAAAGATAAAACTGTTCTTGAAAATATGATTTATAATTTTATTCAGGGAGCTGATTTAGAAGGCATATCCGCAGATATAATAGCCGTAATATCGCCTCATGCCGGTTACCAGTATTCAGGCGCGGTTTCCGGATATAGTTTTAAGGCCTTAAAAGGCAAGGCATTTAACACGGTTATCATTGTGGCCTCAAGCCATCGTCATTATTTCAAAGGAATAGCTGTGCTTGACAAAGATGCATATGCTACCCCTCTTGGCAAGGCGCACATAGATAAGAAGCTTACAAAGAAGCTCCTTTTCTATGATGATAATATAAACAATTTCCCGCAGTTTTTTTTAAATGAAAACTCAACTGAGACGCAGATCCCTTTCATTCAATATGCATTGCCGCAAGCCAAAATCGTGATTGCCCTTATAGGGGACCCTTCATATGAAACCTGCCTGCTTTTAGGTGATGCGCTTTATAACGCGATAGGCCAAAGAAAGGATGTTGTAATCGTCTCAAGCACTGATATGTCGCATTTTTCCAGTGATAAAAGGGCACGCTCTGTAGATAAAGGTGTTATAGGAGAGATCGAGAAGTTTAACCCGAAGAATTTGTTTGAGTATCTTTCCATAATGGAAGACAAAGACCGCCCTTGCGGCGCTTCAGCACTTGTATCTACCCTTATTGCGGCAGAGAAACTGGGGGCTGATAAGATAGATGTTCTAAAATACGCAACCTCCGCTGACGTATCAGGCGATAGCAAGTCAGTTGTAGGATATACTTCGGCAGTTGTTTACAGGTTACAGGACGGGGATTTTGATAAAGTCCAGCCAGTGAAAAATATGGAGAGTGAAATGAAAAATACAATATTAAACTCAGCTCAAAGAAAACGTTTGTTGGAGATAGCCAGGAGCACAATAGAGAGCTATATCTTAACAGGCAGCAAGCCTGATATAAAAGAGTCAGACGAGACGCTTAATGAAGATATGGGGGCATTCGTGACTTTGCATAAGGCAGGCAAATTAAGAGGATGCATCGGAAACATAATAGGCCGTGGCCCGCTGTATGCTACTGTATGTGATATGGCGATCCAGTCCGCGACAAGCGATCCCAGGTTTAATCCGGTTACAAAAAATGAATTGGATGAAATAGATATAGAGATATCCGTTCTCTCCTCTCTTGAAAGGATATATGAACCTGATAAAATAATCATGGGTAAACACGGCGTATTAGTAAAAAGAGGTTTTAGCAGCGGCGTATATCTTCCTCAGGTTGCTACAGAAACGGGCTGGACGAGAAACGAGTTTATGGATTCCTTGTGCGCGCAAAAGGCAGGGCTGCCAAGAGATAGCTGGAAGAAAGGCGAATGCGATATCTATATCTTTAGTGCTGAAGTTTTTGGAGAGAAATGATCCTGGGCCAGGCCCAAATACCAATACATAATATATGATAAACATACTTTTTAGCTTATTCCTTACAGGAATGATAATGGGCTCAGGTCCCTGCCTTTTAAGCTGCGGGCCGGTACTCTTAAGCTATATAGGGGGCACAAAGAGCTCGGCCATGCAGGGATTAAGGTGCTGGGCGATATTTTCTTTTAGCAGGTTATTATCAACTGTATTTTTGGCTTTTTTAGCAGGCATTGCCGGCACAGCATTATTGCGCAGATTTTACTGGGAAACATCGGGATATATCATATGGGGATTAACGGGGTTATTCATCGTGTTTTTAGGCGCGATGGTTTTTGTAGGCTTACATACAAGGTTTCGGGTATGCAATATCATAAGTCAAACTGCGAGACAGTATGATTTTAGAAACCTTATGATACTCGGAATATTAGTGGGCCTATTGCCCTGTATCCCGCTTATCGGAGTTCTATCCTATATAACCATGATTGCGACGCATTACTCGCACGGCATCTTGATGGGCGCTGCCTTTGGCCTTGGAGTGATTATATCCCCGCTTGCGTTTGCCTCGATGATAGTAGGCGCTATACCAGGCCTTAAAATTTTTCAGAATTCAAACCGCATTATTATATTTCAAAGGGTCTGCGGTGCGGTTTTAATGGTTTTAGGCGCGCATATCGTGATAAAAACATTGATGGAGGTTTTATCTAAAAGATGAGAAGATTTTTTATTGATGAAAAGCTTGTAGACCAGGACAAGGTTACTATCAAAGGGCCCCAAGCGCATCACATAAGGGGTGTTATAAGATTAAAGCAGGGAGACCGGTTTATCGGGCTTGATGGTAAGGGTAAGATCTATACGCTACGGGTAATAGAAACAAAAAAAGATGTTATAGCTTGCATAGAAAAAATATCTTTACAAGAGGCGCGTTGTTCCAGGATACTTTTAGCATGTGCTATCCCGAAAAAGAACAAAATGGATGATATTGTTGAGAAGGCGACAGAGCTGGGGGTTATGGATATTATTCCCATGATAACAGAAAGGACAATTGTAAAAGCGGATTCTAAGGCAAGGTCCAGCAAGCGGCTGAGATGGCAAAAGATAGTTTTTGAGGCATCGAAACAATCTGGCAGAGCGGATATTGCCAAAGTCCATGACATTGTTAATCTTGAAGAAGCACTAAAAATCGCCAGCAACATTGGTTACGACAGCAAGATAATCCCTTTTGTCCCAGAAAGCGCCCATGACATAAAAGATGTTTTACCCAAAGAGGTTAAAAGCGCAGCGATATTTATAGGGCCTGAAGGTGATTTCACCCCAAAGGAGATAGCACTTGCCGCGAATTGCGGTTTTCAGCCAGTTTCTTTGGGGCCCTTGGTATTAAAAGTGGATACCGCGTGTTTTTTTGCGCTATCATTAATATCTTCCAGATGTTTATAGGCAGATAACTAACAGATTGTCCCTGTAGCCTAATGGATAGGGCACCGGCCTCCGGAGCCGGCCGTGGCAGTTCAAATCTGCCCGGGGACACCATCGACGGCATAAAAAGGATTGTTATGAAGTTTTTTCTAAAAACCTATGGGTGCAAGGTAAATCAGTATGAATCTCAGGTTATAAGGGAGGGGCTCTTATCCAAGGGGTATGAGGAAACCGATAATATCGAAGATGCGGGCCTTTGCCTTGTGAATACATGTACGGTTACAGGAAAGGCAGATAAAAAATGCAGAGAAACATTGCGCGGGATGAAAAGGAAGAATCCGGGCGCAAGAGTTATAGCAATGGGCTGCTATGTTGAGGCAGACGCAGAAGCTGTTAAGGTAATAGATGACACGATAGAAGTTTTAGGCAACAGCGAAAAATTAAAATTAAATATTGATAACAGCATTAGTTCTTTCAAGGGCCATACAAGGGTATTTATAAAGGTTCAGGATGGATGCAATAATTTTTGCTCTTATTGCAAAGTTCCCATTGTAAGAGGCAGATCCCGAAGCAAAAGCCCTGAGGAAATACTCAAAGAGGCAAAAGTACTTATTGATAATGGTTACAAGGAGTTGGTCTTAACCGGTATATGTCTAGGCGATTTTGGTAAATATTCCTATAAAGATACAAGCCTTACTATGCTTGTAAGAAAGATATCTGAGATAAAAAAGGATTTCAGGATACGATTAAGTTCTATAGAGCTGCCGGATGTCACAGATGAGCTTATAAATGAAATGATGTCATCAAAAAAGCTCTGTCAACATCTGCACATACCCTTACAGGGCGGAGATGATGGAATATTGAGAGAAATGAATCGTAAATATACCGTAACGGATTTTATATCTAGAGTGGAGTATATCCGCTCCAAGATGCCTGATATAGGTATTACCACTGATGTTATAGTAGGTTTCCCGGGTGAAAGTGAATCAAACTTTAAAAATACTATTAATGCTATAGAGAGGATTAAACCATCAAGGACGCATATATTTACATATAGTCCCAGGCAGGGTACCAAGGCCTCAATGCTTAAAGACGATATACCTTCTAAAATTAAAAAGCGCAGGATGGAAACCTTAAAAATTATTGCAGATAAGCTAGGCCGGGAGTTCAAGGATAGTTTAGCCCAGAAAGAACATAGAGTGCTGGTTGAAAATAGCATGGACAGGCTTACAGGCATGCTTTGCGGCTATACTGATAATTATGTAAAAGTCCTGGTCGATGGCTCTGATGAACTTATGGGTTGTTTTGTATGGCATAAGTGCGCTATGTAATTAAATTTGTTTGAGCAGCCGCTTAGATATAGAATCAATTGTGTATCGTTTATGCCTTTGCCTACGCAGCGATGGTATTTTTGCGGATTATATAAAATCAGGGCAAAAAAAGCCAAATCGCTGCTTAAGGCAAAGGCATAAACGATT
>CAZBNF010000005.1:0-21758 GCA_964493115.1 uncultured Planctomycetia bacterium
GCATTATCAGTTAAGTTCTCCAGCTGGCAGAGATCCCCCAGTGCATTCCAATCCCATTTCCAATCTAGCCCGCTTTCTCTTAAAATATCAACGACTTTATCGCTGTGGTAAAATTTGCCGTCTTTGAGAGCATAAAAATAGTGCATTGCTCCGACCGGGGAGGTAATGATAAGGCATTCATCGCTGTTTTCGATAATCAGGGCGTATTCGCCCCGTAGATCCCTAAGCGCATCGGGGCCTTCAGAGAGAAACTTTTTCAGCAGTGCGCTCTCATCCAGCTCGCAATAACCTATAAGTTTCAGGGTATAGGTAGAATAATTATTGCTCATGGTTATCTGATTTTTTAGCGCTTTATTCTCTCGTCAATCTTGTACTCTTTAAAGAAGCGCTTAGCAGATTCCGGCCTTTGCTTTATGTCTTTAATAACTATACCGGGCCTTAAAAAGACCCCAACATCTGCAGCGATGGCCTCGTTTCCTGCTTCATTATATTTGATATCGAGAAAGTCCATATTTACAATAAACCCGTAAGAAATCGTTAACGCCAATAGTATACACAAGGCTATCTTGCCCGGCCTGCAAATAAACACCCAAACAGGGACAATTACAAAAACAAGAGCCAGAAGATATGAGATCTGGGCCGGAACCTTAAAAAATAATATCTCGCAAGCAACTATTATCGCCAAGGCTGTAAAAAACAGGGGGCCTGATTGGATTTGGAGCTTTCTTTTAAAAGCTCTCCATATTATAAATCCTGTAAGCATTATAAAAGGCAACAATCCAAATAGGTATATATTTTTATACACAAAGCGGACTAGATGCCCGAAGAACGTAAAAGGCCCTGTATCTTTATACTGCAATAGAAACCAGAAGCTCCTGCCGTAGGCCAAAAAGATCGGAATAAACAGCGCGGCAGTTAAGACCGCGGTTAAAAGACCTGAAATTATTAACCGGGATAGGCCCTTAAAGTCTTTTCGCCTGGCGTTCATATATAAAAAATAACAATATACAGGAAATATAACCAGTGCATTTGGCAGCCGTGATGATATGGCTAAAGCAAACGCTAACGACGCAAACAATTGTTTTCTTCCAGCCAATAAAGCCGCCCCGGCCATGCCAAAAAATAAACTATATACACGGTCTGTTGAAGACGATACCTCAATGATAAAATATGGGCTTAAACCTACGATAAGCGTTATTAAAAAAGCGGCGGATATGGAAAATTTCTTTTTCAACAGATGCCAGAAAATATAAAGGGTGCCCGCACCAAGCGCAGCTGAAATAAAATTGCTAAGATAATGCCCGCCTATAAGCGAAGACCATCCGATAATAACTTCGGGCACAAGGTAACCCGGCTGCCTTGAAGGAAAATAGACGCCATTACATATCAAATTTTGCCCGGCGCGAATCATCATGTATATATCCTCACGGCAACCATATCCCGAAAGGCCTATAAGATAGTAAAAAATAAACAGCGCAGGAAATAAAAATAATGACAGGTTTCTTTTATAGGAATTCATAGCCTGTTCTCCTGAATTAAGGTGTGTGTCCCCTTAATGCTCCCTTAATGCTTTGTCTGTTTCGCGGTCGGGGCGGTAAACATTACCCTGCCCTTGCTCGCGAATAGGCAGCCGATTAAGAGGTGCCAACTCCTGCTTTGCCGTGGGCTTTACACAGGAAGTGATTTGCTTGATATAAGCTCCTTCTCCTTGAGCGCACCTCTGCCACTTCTTAAAAAAATAATCCTGATTAGCCGATGTAAACTTACCCCAAACTCTTTGTGAAATTGTATCAAACGATGTTTGTCGTGGTTTAAGATCTTTATGAGAAATATACGGACAGATGAGATTTGCTATTTTTATTCCTGCAAGATAAGCGCGGGCTGTGTAGTCCATGTCCTCAAAACCTATGCCTGCAAACATTTCATCAAATGCGCCTATCTGTTGGATGGCCTTTTGGGAGATGATAAAATTTGACCATGTGCTATTTAAGAGGGCGATATCTGCTTTTTCCCATTCAAGTGATTCAGCCCAGCGCCTTAGGTAAGGATAAACCTGCAGGTCATCATTAAGAATCAGGGTTGCGCTTTCTTGGCTTACTCCTAAGATCTCATTCCATAGCCTTGCACAGCCAACCGGCTTATCATGCAGAATAAATGAGTGCTGCGATCTTAAATCTGTGCATAGTTCTTTAGAGAGCTGGCCAAGATATCTTTGATGCGCAATACTATCAGAAAATCCATTCACAGCTACAATAATTTGAACATCAGGAAAGTATTTACATAGCGCCAAATACAACGGCTTAAAGTACTTTTCATAACGTTCGATGTATGTGGTAATACCAATTGAAAAACACCCGCAAAGATCTTTTTTAGGCTGCATGAAAAATGCTGGTATACATCGTTTCACGCAATAGGCAATGCTATGCACAATTTTATACAAGTAATAATTAAGATTTGCTCTTGTCATTAGATTTAAGATTTAACCATCTATACACGTAGAGACAGCTCCGCCCCTTGAGTCCCAATTTAATAAAAAAACAAATAGAAACCTTATACTAAATCTACGCTATATGTATCTACAACGCACTGCAGCGATGCAGCTATAGCATCTACTGATATGACAAGCGTTGTATTCTTTTGTCGTTTCTCTTTTATATAACCTTCACAGCCTTTTAAGGGGCCTTTATTAATGCTTACCCTATCGCCTATCTTGTAATATGGGCAAGGATCTATCTTAAGATCTGTATTAATGAGAATTTTAATAGAATTTATGACTGTTTCATCAATAGGGATATAGTTCTCTTTAAAGTGGACTATATTAACTACCCCTTTTTGTGACAGGACTCGTTTTTTCTCTGTAAGATGGAATTTAGCAAAGCAGTAGCTTTTAAAAAGAGGTTGTTCTATATATCTTGTTCTGTCAGACCATCTCTTTTTAATAGATAAGGTAGGAGTAAATGCTTCTATGCCAGATTTCTCAAGTTCTGATTCAACGAGTTTCTCGTGGCGAGACTTTGTATAAAGCGCATACCAAATATTTGATAATATATCAGACATATGCATCCTTCTAGTATATGTATTATATTATAACTTTTATATAGAAAAATCAAATACTAAAATTAAAAATCAGGGATAATATAATTGTGTAAAAAATGGCTGGGACAATGCGCTGCTTGGATAGATATTATCTAAGGGTTTAGAGCGTTTGGAGCACCTTCCTTGCGCTGGCTCTGTTTTGAAACAATGCGAAAGATTGCCAAGAATATGCCGAGGTTTATACCTATCTGCAGGCCTATACCTGAACGCAGTGTTATATCTGTGAGATTATGCAGGGCAAAGATAACTATAGATAATATCATAGAGGTTCCTATGATATAATAGTATCTATCTTCTGCTATCACAGAAAAGGCCTGTTTTATTCTTTTAAATATATGAACCAAAAATCGTAAGAAGAAGAACATCCCTATAAAACCTGTCTCTGCCAATACCTGGAAATAGATACTATGCGCCTGCATGATGGGCAAAAACCTTGTCTCCTCTATGATAACCCCTGTTTTTTTGATTAAAAGCCCGTGTAATCCAGGGCCTACTCCCAGAAGAGGGTTTTTAATGGCCAGGATCAGGGCCTCTGCATATAGGATGAGCCTAGTCTGCATATTTGCAAAAAGCTTAGTTGGTGAAAAAACATTGAACCTGGTAGAGAATTTGGTACTATGCTCAAATAGCCACAACAAAAATCCCGAAACCAGCAAGATAACAATAAATGCCACGCTTATCCTTTTCTGTGCCGTTAATGTTATAAACCAAATAACCAACAGTACAACCAGCGACACCATAGCGCTGCGTGAATGTGTGCGGAATAGCAGATAAAATAGCATTGTAGATGTAACCAGCGCTAACATTTTTTTAAGGAAGTTGCGTGAACCTACCAGCATACCTATGCATAATGGTAGTATCGTGTTTATGGCAGCGGCTACTGTATTTGGATGAAAACCAAATGACAAGCGGCTGTGGGCATCAATCGTTGATATATCTGTAAAATATAGCTTGATGCACACAAGAGCGATAAAAAACGTAGCTACTAGATAAAGGTTTAAGGTGATTCTTATTTTGAGTTTACTATTAAGCACATTTGCCGCTATAAAGCAGGCAAATGGTATCTCTGCCCATTTAGCAAGCTGGAATATGCCCATTTGCACCCCTGTAGGATATGAATTTAAATGGAAAAAGAAAGAGGCGGTGGCTATTGCAAAAAATGGCATGAACTTACATAGTATATCTTTCTCGCTTAGGTTATGCCATCTTCCGCGTAAAAGCGCTGAAAATAGATAGAATATGCTTACCCCGAAAAATACTATTACCAGATAGCTGTATACCGAGAGCAAAGGCTGCGAAAACTTCTCATAGATTGGTATGTTGATTATTATAAACGTGGAGATAATAGCCACGGGATAAGCCCCTGCTAAAATAATCGCGGTTATTAGAATCTTTAAGAGTATCTTGATAGCTTTCATTTTGCTTTCTTATGAAATATGCTGTTTATATTTTAGTATATACATGCTGGGAAAACAAGGGATTTTTAAGAATATTACTGCATTTTCAGCGCTTGCAAAAAACCCACTGAGAGTTATTCTCAATGGGTTTTTAATATATGGCGGGGACGACGGGAGTATAACCCGTTTTCCCTACTATATTCTACTTATCGTCGATAACTTTGTCAATCTTTTTCTTTCTCTCAAAGAACGTGACAGAAACGTGGCAAGCCATCACTCAGCAAGAGCAATCTCCTAATCATATCCTATCTAACCTCTGCAATTTACTAATATTCTTATTCATCTGAGGCCTGAATATATGTGCATATCCTTCTGTAGTACGCATCTCTGAGTGTCTCATCTGCTCCATTACCTCTCTTGTATTTAGGCCTGCATTAAAAAGATAACTGCAATGGGTATGTCTCAATTCGTGTAAGGTGCTGATGCTGCTTATACCTGCTTTGCCTAACGCTGCCTTTAGCCTCCTTATAATCTTTCTTGTCCTGAAACCAAAAGGTTCTCCATCCTCTTTGGTAAAAACATATTCATTCTTTGCGTGCTCTTTAAGAGGTTGTAATACCTTTGTTAGGCCGTCGTGTATGCTTATGTAGTCGGGTTTTTTCTTGCACTTCGGCTTCATGATCCATAACACCTTATTCTCAAAATCTATATCTTGCCATTTAAGCTTAATTAGTTCAGTAAATCTAAGGCCAGTATGTATAAATGTATAATATATCGGATAATAAGAAGGGTATTCCTGCTTTGCTATCTTCATAAATAGTTGATACTCCTGCGGAGTAAGGGCATTCTTCTGCTTTGCGTCATTTACTTCTACCTTCCTGCAGCCCTTGGCGGGGTTTTCTTTCATCAGCTTATGAGCAATAGCAAAATTAAACTGCGTAAGCAGGTTCTTTAAGTGATTATTGCAGGTGTTGGCTCTGTCCTGCTTTATTTCTCTTAGGTAGGTGATATATCTGTCTATTATGGCGGTTGTGATATCTGATAATAGGGCTGTGCCTGAAAAGCGTAAGAAATTCTTAAACTCATTAACAACGCTCCTGTGTGACTTAAAGGTTTCATAAGGGTATCTTGCCTTGTAGTGCTTTAGGAATTCATCACTAAAGTAAGAATATGGCATATCACTTACTACCTTCTCCCCATCTTCGAGTTTCCTGTATTCAATAATGCGGGTCAAGAGCTTCTTCCTCGCAAGCTCTCTATCATCTGTCTTTGCGCTCTCACGCCTGCGCTTACCACTGGCATCATAATACCATAGCCACCAGCAGTTGCTGTCCGGACGCTTATATATATCACCAAACCTTTTGGATGCCATTGCCTCTTATATTCTCCCTTATTGCCTTATCAACCTCTACTAATACAAACCTCGGCTTGCCGTTAAATCTATAATAGGGTATCTTCTCTTTATTGATGTAATAGTAGATAGTACCAACTGGCAGGCCTATAAACTCCGCTACCTCTTTTACTCCTACGTATTTTTGCATTGGTGCCTCCTTTCTACTCTTTTGAGTATTTACTCATTGATAAGTAAAAAAATATCCTCACTTTTTCTCGCCTCTAATGAAACTTCTGATCCACTCAGTGATCTTCTCTGCTATCGTCTTGCCTTCGAGGGATACTTTTGCTTTAAACTCGCGGTGTTCTTTTTCCTCTATGTCAAAGTTAATTCGCTTTTTCATTCTGAAATGAGTATATCATCATTTGAGTAAGCTGTCAAGTTTTTTCTTGACATTTTTTTATTTTTTTGTTATTGTACGGTTCAACCTTGAAACTTCACTCTTTGTAATGTAATATTATTGTGAGATAACTCCCCTATTATTCGTTTCGACGAATAATAGGTTAAAAAAAGCCGCGTTATTTGCGGCTTTTTTGTTTTTTGAATACCGTTGGGATATAGTAGTGCAGATTGATGAAAGACTTGCAATGATTCTTTAAATCGAAGCATGAATGCGAATCATCCTGGAACGCGGCTACTTGCATTTTAATGCCATGTGATTTTAAACACGTTAAAATTGGTACGAAATCGCTATCCGTGCTAACAAGTATAGCAGTATCGTATTCTTTTTTTATCCCTAGATTAATCATATCTACTGCGATTTGAACATCAACACCCTTTTCTACATAACCTGTCAAATCTTCCGGGGTAATTATATCTTTTATTTTTTTGAAAACTTCTTTCTTTAATATAGTTCGTGTCTTAATATATTTTCCTTGGCTTATATGGAGATTGGGGATTGTTTTGCGCATACCCTCTACATATATCTGTTGTAAAGAAGCTGTTTTCTCGTTAACTTGCTTTACAAATGGCGAATAATAATATCTTACCTGCTTTAACTCTCTATTAGAACAGCATAATGTGTTTGCCAATTCCTGAATATCTATCATGTGAGTTTTATAAAATTCCCACATTCTGTGAAAAAGATTGTTGCCATCAATAAATACGATTACTTTCTTCATATTGTTTTCTCCGTGATATAGCCTATTAGTAAAAGAAGTCTGACCCTATTTTTCGCTATGTTTTTAGAAATATCAAACGTTAAAAACCTTTGGTTCCATTACTGCCTATCTGAAAAAAGCAGATCATTATAATATGACCTTATATTATCAGTGTTTTTACCTCTCCCTATCGTTAAGGCCAGTTTTTAATAAAATTAAGATATAACAGTAGTGGTTTATCTTTCCTTTTTTACTTCTTTTTTTCTTTCTCTTTGTTGATAATGTGAATATCCTGGTAAATTATACCGCACGCGTTATCTTTCAAAAGTATAAAGAATAGGTAATTTTTTTATATCGCATCTCATTTGTAGCGAAAGGGTCAAACCCCTTTTCCTCTTGATGCAAAAGAATCTCGAAGCCTTTCTTCTTTGTTATCACAGTTCTCATCTCTTCAGCAGCATCCATACCTCTAAACAATCCTCCCCTGCTATTTTCCATTATTCTACGCTTAAATATACCAAAATTCCCCGCTCTAAACAAACAGTCGATTGTTTGACATGTGATAGAATCAGCTCTGCATCATGGGGTCGCTGGCTAAGGCTGGTTAGAAACTGCCTTGTAGCCTGCTAACCTCTAATCGCAAGAGAATTTTCAATAGTCTCAATTTCTTCTTTTGTCAGGCCGTAGAGCTTGTAAACCATCTGATCGATTTGGCGTTCGTATTCTTTGACTTTTTCCTTTTTTGCAGGATTTTCTAAAGAATCGCTGGATTTGGTAATAGCCAAGATTTTATCAACAATTTCAATGAATGGTTTTTGATCTGGTGCAGCAATTTTCTTGATAGGAATTTCTGAAAGTGGTTGCTGATATAATTCTAACATTTCGCCTTTTCTTTTCCCTCGATAATACAACCAGAGATAATAGAGCTTAGAATTAAGTAGTGCTAATATATATTTTAGAGAAACGAGTTTATCTTTTTCTGTAATAAAATAAACATCCGCACTTGCATACCACGATATTTCATTATAGCCAAAAGTGTTTCGTGGACTCCGCTGTGGTACAACAATTTTAGGATTACTAAAGTCGATCTGCCTAATTGTAAACGACCACCAATACCCAGCGGCGATTACAGCACGTAGACCATTATCATTAGACTTCCTGCCACGCAATATTTTCTCGTATCTTGAAATGTGCCTGAATATATTAGGGATTTTATCGAGATTTATATTTTTATTTTCAGGATAAGAGATATTAACTAAAAACAAATCCGGGCATTCTTTAGTATGCCATCTAAAAATATCAGAGTTTTTATAAAAAGAACTTATTTTGGAGCACTCAAAACTATTCAAGCCCAATTTCTTCATCTCATCTTTGTTTATAATGAAAATACCCTCATTCTTATCCAGCTTTAACGAATATTTTTGAATATAATTATTACTAACTTTGTCAGCGCCAGTATATAGTCCAACGTTTACATTGCATAATGTCTCTAATAATACTCCCTTCCGTTTAATTTTGTTGATAGCTGATTGAGTCGGATCACTACTGTCCATAGAATTGCCCACTAATCTAATGTAATTTTCTTCCCCATCATATAAATCTTTTTGAATAACCTTAAAATAGTCTGTATCATTGTCTTGCTTGCTTACTACGCTTTCCAAAATTGCCGATGTAGCATCGCCCATGTGTTTTGTTATACAAGTATTAACTAAAGCCATACTATCTTGCCCCTTAGTCAAAATTGAAACCATATTATGTTGGCCTGCTGCTGGTTTAAAGATTTTAAGCTCATTAAAATTAACAAGCATTTTGATAATAGAGCGATTTTTAAAATCTTCTCGCAGTTTTCGTGCGCCGCGGGCTGTCGGATAATAATTTGTTGTTATATATGCGAGCACCCCACCATTTCGTAAATAATCCAAGGCAACATGGAAGAAAAAGTAAAATAAATCCATCTGACCCTGATAAAATCTCTTTCCCAGAGGTGAATTTTTAATTTCTCTGAACATGTCCATGTGCCCCTTCTCCCCAACATACGGTGGATTTCCAATCACAATATCAAAACCACCATTGCGAGACACGATCGGGAAAAAATATCTGGTGTCAAAAAAACCAACCAGTTTATTTTCAAATATATTTTTATAACTATCCCAAAGGTTATTTATGCGCAACCGATCTGTATCTGACTTTTCATTTTTTTGAGCCAACGCTTTTTTGAATTTTTCCTCTTTCACATGGCTATATGATTTCAGGATATTTTCGAGTTCTTTCTTTGTTTTATCGCTGACCAACTGCTGTAATTTTCGTGCTGTTTCCAATTTATGCAACTGATCAACCGGCGCAAAATATTCGTCGATAAGTTCTCCTAATGCATCTGCAAACTCATCACCAAATAGCGGACTATCAAAAACCGGTGGCTTTATAAGCGTATTGGCGCAGACAAATTTAAAATCAAGGTTTGGCAGCGGTTCAATGCCTCTATTTGGGGCGTTATCATCAACTTGCTGATCGACAACAAGCGTCAGAAAACATCGCAATCGGGAAATATCTATGGCAATAGGTTGAATATCTACCCCGTGGATGCACTCTCGAATTACGCCAAGTTTTCTCACATAGGTGAGACTGTGTCTTTGAAGCTGTCTGCGTATTTCGGGCGGAAGCTTATTTAAATAAATTAAACAGTCAGGATCAAGAACGCCAAGCATATGCACCAACCTCTGGAGAACACCGATCGGGAAAGCGCCCGAACCGCAGGCAGGATCCAGAACTGTAGTATTGTGGATTGCCTCAACAAGAAGCTTCTGCTCTTGCGGATCTATGGGATGCAATGCATCATCTGCTAGATCATAGGATGAAAGAGCGCGTATCTTCTCTTCAGATATTTTTGTTTTGGTTTTTAGATGCGCAACAATTGACTCTTCTACCATAAAATCCACAATCTCACGAGGCGTATAGAAGCTACCCGTTGATTTGCGTGCGCTCGCGCCTGTTTCCGGGTTCACTTCAGCTAAAAGGTTTTCAAAAATTCGGCCCAACATTTCCGGATCAATGGAAAGTTCGGTATCAATTGAAGTATTTTCGTCTATGGTGAAGTTATATTCCTCAAAAATTTTAAATAATTCAGAAAACCAAACATCAGGAACCTTCACAACGCCGCGTCTTTCGCTCATTCCGGTAGTGCGGTTGAATTTATGATTATCTTCCGTATGATCTTGAAACAACCCGCCATTTAGAAAAGGTACTTTATCAAATAATTCTGAAAGAGAAATAAATTTTGGTCGAGAGGGTTGGGGTTTGTTAAGAACTTCAAAGAAAAGTGGCACACATACTGAATGATAATAATCCCTAATATTTTTTACAGCAGAAACAGATAGAATATCAGACGGTATAAGAGGATTATTTAGATGCCCTCTTTTTTGTTTCAAAAACCAGCAAAAGACCAACCGGCCGATAAGGCGAATTGCAAAATTTGCATTGACGGCATCATTTGCATCTCCAAGTTTAAGAGTCCTTTCAAAAACCACCGCCTTTCTGCCTTCTCCCCGCTTTCCTCCGACAAGTTTGGAATATTGTGTCGCTATTTGAGTGAAAAATTCCTTGCTAACTACCGCCAAAGAAAACTTATTTTCCAGATCAGTAATTGAGTCAATGGACCCTTGTAGCATTTTTGAAGGTGTTGCCACTTTTGCGCTCGGTCCTAAGACATAAGAAAATCTACGGGGATTTGATACTGATTCTCTTATTCCGTCTTTTGTCCTCGTAACTTTAGTGGTGACAAGAGAGAGTCGCCATTCTGAAGAATCGTCTGAAATATAGACAACCAACGCATTAGACCGCGCATGACTTTTTAGCACCGCATAAGTATTTTTTGTAATTTCGATACGAGCGTGAAGCGATGATTCGATATTGGCTATAAAAACGACCAAATCCAGTTTATTTTCACTAGCTTCAGCGATTTGCTGGATTGATTTAAAGCCGGTGCGCGTTTCGGATCGCTTTTTGTCTAAAGAAAGTTGCGGAATAAGCCCTTGTATAAATTCAACAAAAGCTTCTTCGTTATATTTGTTTGTAAAAATAGAATTTATCATATGCGGTGTTCTTGAGTAAATAATAGAAGATTTAATGATTTCGCTTCGACATTCTGTCTATCCAAACTAACCTTCACTTGTTGTTCCGGCTCTATCTCAATAATGGCCTCCATTAATTGATCTTCGGACAAATCGGTATTTTTTGCGAGTCTTATTATAGCTTTGAGTTGACCTTCCGAAAGGTCATCAAGATCACTGACGACTTTCATTAAATCATCACAGTAATTTTGATACTGAGATTCCCGAATACTTCGTAAGATATTTACAACATCTGTCCGGTTTCTTGACATTCGTCCCATAGGTGGCTTTTCAAAAAGTTTTTCTTTTATCGTATTAAAAACAATTCCGAATTGATCATCAGTCTTCTCGCCAACCTCATCCTGATTTGCGGCAAAATGATTTAATACTTTTTCTGCATCAACCAGCTCAGCCTGTCCGCTGGCTTCAAGCGCGTATATTTTATTTTCTCCTCGAATACCAACTCCAACCCCTACCTGAATATTTCGGTTTTTTCTAACAATTCTGGCTCGCATTGGGATTTTTTTTGCGTTTTCAATTGTTTCGTTATTTCTTTTCGCTTGCTCGTATGCTTCTCGGTGAGCGATATCCCAACTCTCTTCCTCGGTTGTCGCTTTTCGAAATTCATCAATGAAAAAAGATTCAGGGGTTTCATCTTCTGTGAGAGTGCGCGAATCATTACCTACCACAGAATTAAAAATTTGCATCTTTAATGTTGAAACACCTCTGATATTCGTTTCCTTCTCTCCGGGTCCAGTAGGGAAATAGTTATCAATAAAAAGCTCATTAAACATTTTTTTGTCTATTCTATTGATACGACCTACTCGCTGTATAACTCGTGTTGGATTATATGGAATATCATAATTAATAACTCGTCCCGCCCTATTTAAATTGACACCCTCACTCAAAGCATCAGTCGCAACAAGTACCCTAAAATCATTGGACTGTTTATCAATTGGGATTCCGGCGTCAAAATTCTCTCTAACTATTTTGCGATCACTCTTACTATTTTTTGCAGTATAAATTAATGTTGAAATTTTAGCCTTCTGAAGTTCTTCTCCAACATACAATACGGTATCGGTATACATACTAAAAACAACGATTTTTCGACCCGGATCACTGGCTAGATGTTCTTGGATATCTAAAATGAGTTGTTTCAATTTAGGGTCTGGCATTGATAAAAACGGTGATTGCAAACCAAACCACTTTTCATAAATATCTGTAAGCACGCTGATATCGTGCCTAAGTTCAGGCACAAATTTTTCATTGAGATCTCCAAGCTTAACGAAAACAATCTTCTTGCTATTTGTGATCTCAGTGTTTGCGAATTCAACCTGTTCTTCCAAATTAATCTCCTCCGTATCTTCTTCCGGCATCTCATCCGGTGACGGAATATAGGCTTTCTTAGAAATCGGTACTAGTTGTTTTTTTTCTACCCAATCAAGAATTTTTTGATGTGAATCTATAAATTTTTGAAGAGTGCTCTTAAATGCTGCCCTTGAACTTTCAAAACGCATGACCAAAAGTTTTCGCATAAAGGAAGCCACGTTCATTTGAGCGGTTCTAATATCCTCTAATGCCGGATACTTTTTAGCGAAATCTGCAATATCTAAAGCATAGGTCGTAGGCATGTATCGCGCGCCTGTTAAACCACCTACAATTTTAGAGTCTGGCACAATTCGCTTTATGGTTTCAAGGTATATATTGGTAAACTCACCTAATTTATACTCCCGAATAACCGGGTCTTTCATTTTTGAAAATTCAATTTTTTGGGCTTTCAAATCCTCTCTATATCGAGTAATTTTTTCAAGATCTATCCTAGAACGCCTAATTATAATAGGTTCAAGTAAACGTCGCAGTTCGGAAGCTATAGCATCGCGTTTGATATCTAATTCTTTGCGTTGTTCTTTGGTTATAGCACCATTGGCTTGAAATCGTCGAAGCGCTTTATATCTATTTGCAAGCTCAGCAAACTTGGCTGATAAATTTTCTACGGTTCTTAAAGTAGCAGCTCCGGGGGTTTGAAAAAGTTTAATCAGAGCAAAAATGTCACTTGGATCATTATTAAAAGGTGTTGCCGACAGTATTAGAACCTTGTTCCCGCTGTTACTACGGGTTAGTTGATGGAGTAGTTGATAGTCTTGCGTATCCTCATTTCTATATCTGTGTGCTTCATCGAGAATAAATAATATAGGTTCCGTAAAACTTTTATATTTATCGTAGACCTCATCAATTTTCCCAGAGCTAAAGACCTTTGGCCCACGAAGTTTAAATTCTTCAGCATAATCCTCCCACATTGAAACTAAATGCGGAGGAGCAATAATTATCGTTTTTAAATCAGGGCAATTTACAGCAATAGTGCTGGCTATAATACTTTTCCCAAGACCGACAACATCCGCAAGAATAGCACCATTATAATTTTTCAATCTTTCAATTGCCATCTTTACTGCATCCATTTGATATGAAAGATTAAGATATTGACCGAGCGTTGCTTGTGATGCGCTCGTTACGTCGATTTCGTATTCGGCACCAAATATCTCATCAAGAAGTCGGACATACATAAGATACGGAGTCGGTACCACGTTCATCCAAAGCTCATCTTTAAATTTTCTCAAAAACATGTCTGATTTCCCTTTTTCTTGAATAATAATATTACGCGCATCAGACCATCGCTCAGAAAATTTATTTGAATATTCCTTATATTTCTCTTCTGTGTCAAAGGTTTCGTTTATTTCCTGTTGTCCAATTAAGCCATTATAAGTAAAGTTACTCGAACCCATAAATACTTTACCGGCGGTTTTATTATGAATTACATAACATTTACCATGGGCTTGCGTTTCTGTCATTTTAATCTCAAGTGAACCATCTTCAAGTTTTCTTTCAAGAATTGAGTATGATTCCTGCGATTCTGGTGCATCAAATATTGATGTTTGGTTTGCAAGTTTTTTTATTCCTTCTCCAAAAGCCCTGACTCTTTCCTGTTTCGAAGAAGGAGTACTTCTGGGCTGGAACGGATCGAGGTTTACCGATGATTTTTTCATTGATTCCATGATTAAAGTCGGTATTGCATCTGGATCAATATAAGAACCAACTAATATTCGCACTTTAAGTTTATCAAGTTTTTTTGACAAAAGTTCAAATCCACAAAGATAAAAATACCCAACTTCAATATCGAGAGCCACTGTATTAGCATCTATAGCATCTGATATGGCTCGATAGAGATTATTATGATTTCGATTGTCGATAATTTTATTATTTGTTGACATAATTTTATTTCATTTAACCATCAAGTGAAACGCCGATGATGTCCGCGATTTTCTTATTCTGTCTGTGAAATCTCTTATTAATAATATGGCTCACCGCCACACCCGACATCTTTATGTAAGATATCGTTAATATTTTTAGAGGCTTGTTCAAACATTAAGATTCCTTTTCTATGTTAATTCGCTTCCCGGTGGCCACAATGCCCCTTCAAAAACTTCTCAATATGAAAAGCCTAAATTTTATTCGGCTTGGCCTTGCCGTTAAGCTGACCTTTCGCAAACATATTATACTACGGCAGGCAGGCAAACAAAAGCAGAAAATTTATATCTGTCTTATTGGAAATCCTGGCACACTTTTGGCTGGTTCCACCACCAATCCACCAGCAAAAACACCAAAATAGCGCTTTTTAATAACTATCCATACCTTGATTAGCGTTGATACACCTGTATATATAACTACCTGTTTTTTATAGGGGCTATGGAATATTTTGATGATATAGATGAAGTTTATTAGGTATGCTTAAAAGACCTGGCGGAGAGGCAGGGACCAGAGCACATTTAAGCACGAAATAGCCATTTCACCACCAGAAAAACCACCAAAATATCATCGCTTCTACTGCCTAAATGCTTCCTAGACTAAATACACCAAAAATTGCAACTGCTATAATTCCAATAAAAAATAAACAGAGCTGGCATCTAATCAAAATTACTAGGGCTTTGTATATTTTTTTCATTGCTCTTTCGGTCGCGATATTTTTAGTATCAAATATTTCCCATATTTCTTCGATGGGTTTCATTTCTCCGTTAAAACGATATTGACTACCTTTTTGAGCTAAAGCGTATATATTATACTCGTCTGTATCAACTAGTTCATTAAGATTATGCACTGCATAGTTAAGCCTAAGTTTTACATAGATAACACCTAATATCATAGAAATAAACAATAATGCCAAACCAATAATCAGCATCAATTTCCAAAACGGTTGTGCTTCAGGAACGATTAAGCCTGCTGAAAAAACCATAGCACCTGTTGATAAACCAATAACCCATTTAGATAAACTAATGTACCCCTGGTTTATCTCTTCTAAAAGCTTTTCTTTCGCACTGCATTGATAAGCATGAGAATTAGATGGCTCCATTTTCTGCTCCCTTCTGATAGCTTATTATTTTACTTTTGGATATTTATTATATCACATCAAACTACTCAAAGCTAATATTTTCGCTTTACCCTCTGCTGTAGTATGTTAATAATAGCTCAATAGCACATTTATGTCCTTCTACCCTGCGTCTTCTAAGCCAAATCGCACCAAAAAAGCACCAAAAACACTAAAACAGTGCTATATGGAACGTAGTAATACCTTGATTAATGTTGAATAAGCTTGAAATATAATTACTTGATTTTTATAGGGGTTATGTAAATTATGGTAGGATTGTGATTAGATTTACCAAAATACTTAAAAGCTATGGCGGAGAGAGGAGGATTCGAACCCCCGGTTCCCCTTTCTCTTTAAAAGCTATTTCTCTATAAATTTCAATCTTCTTCTTAAGCTAGACCATTGTACCCAATCTTTCGTTTCATAAGACAACCGTCCAGCTACAATGCTGGGGGAAATAGCTATTTTTTTCGCAAACGCCTTAATTGCGTTAATAGAAAAGTCTCCTTGTTTCCTAAACTCTAAATACTCATTTTTAGAAACAAGAGTATTGCGCGCAAATTCATCGGCTTCGCTTTCCTTTTCCTTAAGGAGATTTTCATCTTTATTGCTAAAATCTACAAATTGCTCCTTCTTTCCATGTTTTAAAATATGGCCTAGCTCATGGAAAAATGAAAACCAAAAAATATCATCGTAACTACCTCGTAAGCTTAATTGCACTAAAGCATTATCTGTATTTAACCATTTAGTAGCTCCCGCCACATATGTGTTTTTAAAATAGGGCGTAAATACTACTATCACACCAAAAGAAGCGCAAGTCTCAACAAGTTTTTTGCTAAATTCTGTCGCAGGTTCCATTGTCAATAATCTTATTTGGTTAATAGCATCGTTCAACTTGTCTTTGCTGAATTCTATTGTTTGTTGCTTCTGTGCTTCTATTTCTCCACACCTCAACCACGCAGCCAACGATTCCTTGTTTATTTTTTTCTGTTTTGTCTGTCTAAAAGCTATTGCGTGGATTTTTGGTACAAAGTTTAAAGAGCTAACACCAAAAAAATTGAGAAGATTAACAACTCTCTCTTTGGGGTTTCTTGTTTTTTCAACATAATCCCAACGAGCTAATTCGTTATAGCATTCAAAATTATGTAGCAATGATATTTCTTCTCCAAATTTTCTCTCTGCCTGTAGCCTTACTAGCGTTTCTTCGTAATTCTTTTGCAAATTATTCCATAGAGTAGGGGATGTACCAAAAACTGCTCCTAGCTTTATTGCTGACTCGGGAGTAATTGGATTTTTACCTTGAATAATTTCATTGATGGTCTTCTTGGTTAACCCTGTTCTTTCTGCTAAATCAGCTTGTGTCATTTTTATGGTACTTATAGTATTTACTAAGGTCTCACCAGGATGTATAGCTATATTAGGTTTATAGTTATTATCAGTCATTGTTTCCATCCCCCTCTCTTCTTCGTTTTTAATGGTAGTCATGACATGGCTTATTAATCTGGATTTTTGTAACAGTCTTCAGGTCGGCTGTGTTTCCATTTAAAGGATATATTATCATCCTATAAGGATCTTTTACGCTAAGGGCAAAGTGACCTTTGAGTTTTCCGGATAAAGCATGCATTTTTACTTGGGGCAATTTCCAGATATCGTTCAGATTCTGAGCAGCATAGAGTTCGTTTATTCTGATCATTATCTTTTTTGCCTGTTGGTCGCCGTACTGACTAGCTAATTTTTTGCGATCTTCACATTCTTTTTTCATATTACCAGTTTTGAAAACTATCTCCATGGTAAGCCCTTCTCACCTCTATGCTCCAATCTATTGTAATCTTAGGTTTTATTAACCTTATAGGTTAATTATTTTATCATACCGTGGCTCCTTTGTCAAGTGAATTCCTTGGCCCACTGATAAAGGGGTATCTTGATCTTTGCAGCCTTGTTCTCTTTTTTAATTTTAATGATCCAGGCTTTAGGGAGCCATGCTTTTTTGCCGTCAAAATCAACAAGAATGGCTTTTTTGGTCTCGTGGATAAGCTTGACCTCTACCCAACTATAGTCAGAGTAGCCATATGGAAGGCTAAATAGGGATTTTAGGTTGAACATAGGGGATCCTTTTGGGGATTGCTTCGCTTTGCCCGCAATGACGAGCGTCTTAGACGTTCAGCACCGAACTGCATCCAAGCTGGCATATCGTATTTTTGCTGGGATTGCTGGTGCTTTAGATTCTTCGCCCTTTTAGGGCTCAGAATGACAGAGCGGCGTTTAATTGATAGCTCGTTTACTGGAAGATCCTGTAGTTCTGCCCATATTTTAGGTTTTTTGTTTTTATGGCCGCGCACCATCACTTTATTAGTGGTTATAAGCCGCATATCCTCTAATTCCTGCCGGGCTTTGTATATAGTAGGCGCTGATAGGCCTGTTGCTTCCTTTAAGGCCTCTATGCCATAGCAACTTTTACCTTCAGCGCCGCCTGATAATACATATAAGATATATAGTTTTGCAGCTGAAGCTGACATTTGACTTAAAAAACCAAGGTTTTTAAGGTCCCTGTCTATCCATCCGAATGGGTAAAATTTTCTCATTCTATTTGTCTTTTCTTTATTTAAACATACTAGAGAGTTAAGATTTTTAACAATGCTGTGCTTAAAGCTGTGTTAATAATTTTAACAATGCTTTTTGGGATTGCTGACTATAGGTAGGTTTGGATTCCCGCTTTCGCGGGAATGACAGTGGACAAAACGTGACAGGAACGTGACAAAAACCTTAGAAATACCAAGGTTTTAAAGGAAATAAAAAACCCTACCTATTGTCTTATCGACGATAAGTAGGGTTTGTGAGGAAAATTACTCTCCTCTAAATTATATGGCGGGGACGACGGGATTCGAACCCGCGATCTATAGATCGACAATCTATCGCCTTAAACCAGCTAGGCCACGCCCCCGCAAATCTCAAATGCTTCTTGGAATTTCCTATGTTTTCTTTCTAGAAATTGCTCCTGACTAACACCATTATACATATAATTAAATAACTTTATCGTATCTGACTTGCTGTAAGAAAGCTGCCAGCCGCCACGCTTCGAACTTATTGAACCGTTTCCCATGCCAGCTCTGGCTACCAGCCTATTGGCTAAATCTATCAAAAATGTTTCGTTACCACAAGTGAATTTAACTTGAAAGCAAAAATATTTTTTGCCGTGTCTATTTTTACGTTTATACCATCCATAAGTAATGCATCCGTCGCCATCAAAATATCCTCGCACAAAATGGTTCAGGTATCTATCTGGCACGCTGGGAAATTTTATACTTCTATCTTTTTTAGGTGTCAACCCTAAATTTAATAAATCATTGTACATATCTTTGCTTCCTATTTGGAGCCAGTATATATCTTTCCAATTATTATTCGTTCTTCTTTTAAGCACGATTCTATGCCTGGATTGTAATATCTCTTTAACTTTCTTCAATAATCCATAATCCGTGGATACAAAATTAAAATATTTTGATTTGCCAGAATTTTCATACATGCAGCCATCGGCAACAAAATACCCTAGAACATATGCCATATCGGATGACCAAGTTTTAAAAAAATCTACATTCACACCATCCCTTGTTCTCTGCAGCCTTCTATCAGGGCCGCTGTATCGATGTTTCTTCTCAAGTTTTCCTGTCTTGTAAAGCCAGCTTGTAAGGTTTTTATCAGTAATTCTGCTGCAACCTTGCGTAGGAACCCCTAACACATGAAACCACCTTGTAACTGTCGGGCGAGGTACGTTTACTATCTCTGCAATTTCTTTATGCATTATGCCCTCGCCAAAATGTAATTGATACAGAAAATTATCAATACGGCAGTTAAGTTTGCCCTCGATCTCTTTTACTCTTGGTGATTTCTGTAACTTAATCATATCTTTCCATTCTAAAGCTAAATTGGTGGGCGGTGTAGGATTCGAACCTACGGCATCCTGTGTGTAAAACAGGCATTCTAACCAGCTGAATTAACCGCCCTGATAGAGGCTATATTATCCACAAAGCCCTTGGTGTTGTCAACTGTTTTTACATCTTCGGGAGAGCAGTCATTGTAAAGACCATGACAAACAACGCGACTGTTTCTATAACGCCTAAAACCATAATATAATTGCCAAACCCCTTGCCTGTCTCTGCCAGCGCGTCTGAAGCGCACGCAGCTGCTTTACCCTGCATCCACGCAGAGCAACCTATAGCAAGTCCTGCGGCGGCACCGAGTAAAATCTGAAAAATATATGACTCAGGCGGCAAATTTGCTGATTTTATCTGATTTTTTAAGATAAAACCATAAATGGTCTGCGACAGCGGCGCTCCGACAAAAGCAATTAATATAAATGGCGCCATCTTGTTTTGAGCGAATGCCTTTTTCCATGCCCCTATTGCCGCCATGCCTGCTATACCAGTACCTAGCGCGGATCCTACTGCTGCAAAAGCCAATGAAAGCCCCATATCTCCTAGACCTTGTACCATAAATATACCCCCTTTATTCTTTAAACGGTGCGTATTCTTTACCTGACCAACCCATGCCCATCTGGCCGGAAAACTCAAGCATATTAAGCCTGATACCGTGGACTATAACTGCCATAAAACCAAGAACTATATTAAGCATATGCCCAAGAAATAAAATAATAGCAGCCGCCAACCCGCTAAATATGGAATTAAAACCGATCCCCATAACCATATCATTAAACGTGGACGCCAACACTACTGTTGCATACCCGACCGCAAACAGCCTTAAGTATGATACAATATCCGCAAATGAGCTTATGATCTTAAGCGGGATATTGGTAAGAGATAATGCTATGCCTTTTAATATGTTTTTTTGCGGGTCACTAAAAACCAGCAAAAATAACGTCCCCGTCAAAAGAAGCCCTAATGTGCAGCCTGGCATGGGCCTTCCTATTACAAGCATACCTGCGATAAAATATAGGGCCCACAATACCAATACCCAGCCAATTTCCGCGAGTACCTTTATGGAATTTAAAATCCTTAGGGCCACTATTATGTGCGCGATTGTTAAGTGTATAATACCTATCGTAAAACAGATAAATATCATGAGATTTTGATTGTCTGCGGCAAAACTGCTTATACTTTGAACGATCAGAGGACTTAAAAAAGGAAGCCGTGCTATGGCCTCTGCGCCAAACCATGTACCTGTGATAGTTCCCCATATAATTGTTGCCAAACTTAAAACATACATTAAAAAAAAGGGCTGCGCGGGGGCATGTTTAAACTTTTTTCGTATAATAAATGTGGCAAAGAGAAAAATTATTCCATACCCCGCATCCCCTATAAGCATGGCGAAAAATATGCTGAAAAATAAAAGGAACCATGCGCTTATATCGTATTCAGCATAACCGGGCACTGTGCTCATGAACTTGAACACAGGGCTTATAATCTCTATCCATTTAGGGTTCCTGATAAGTGTAGGGACATCTTCAGGATCGTCAGGTTCTTCTAGCAGATACCCGGTATGGTACATTTCCGCAAAATTTACAAGATCGTCATGCCTGTCTTTAGGCACATAACCCTGAATATAAGAGAACCCTTGTTCTTCCTGCATCCCATGCATTGCTTTTAAAAACTGCTGTTTTTTTTCTAACACCGCATGATGGCCCTGTATAGCTTTAAGCGTGTGCATCTCTGACTGCAGGCTTGTGTTCGCTTCTGCTATCTTTTTCTTAAGCGCTGTGTGTCTTTCGCACAAAGCGTCAAAGCTCATATCCGGCAAGGGTACACTTTTAAAGGGGAGTTTATCATCTGATCTATACGCTATTTGAGCAATATATACATAACCTTTTTCTTTGAGAATAACACGCACATCGCTTCTCTCTTTAGCCTGCTGATACTCTCTTTCGTTTGCCTGGTATAAATTTATACTGATGCCTTTTTCTGAAAGCGCCTTGATATCATCTGGGTTGAAACCGCCCCAGGGCCTATATTGATCCAGCTGCTGGCCTGTCTTATCAAATGCCTGCTCATGGGCTTTTAACTGCTCATGAAGCTTCAATACTTCCTCTATCTTTTTCTGCGGCTCTATTTTAATCTTTATTTCTTTGCGCACATCAACTGCGCGCCTATATTGCTTGAGAATAGCCGCCGCCCTTTCTGCCTGCTCGAGCTGGTTCGCAATATCGTTGATGTCAGGTGCTTGTTGCTGTTTTGAGCTTTTTAAGTGCGCGGTTCCAAAACGGCGCAGGGCCTCAAGCGCCTGTCTGCGGTTTGACTCACG
>CAZBNF010000005.1:21858-26913 GCA_964493115.1 uncultured Planctomycetia bacterium
GCGCGGTTCCAAAACGGCGCAGGGCCTCAAGCGCCTGTCTGCGGTTTGACTCACGAATAAACAGAGTAAGTTTTTTCATTTTTACTATCATGCTCTATGCTCTATGCTCTCTTATACTATGCCGCGGCGTGCCCCGAACCAAATTTATATGCCAACGTTAGTTAACAAAATTTGGTTCGGGGCGTGTTTGGCCTCTATCTTATGCTTGGCTATTTTCCCTGTCACAACAGCCGCTGTCTGCATATCGCCTAAGACAATGTTTATCTTTCTTATGTTTCCGCGCGACTCTGGTATCTTTATTTTTTCAAAAAGATTAACCCTTTGAGTTGTAATTCTCAACTCATCAGCTAAAAGCGCCTGTTTCTTTTTTAGAAGCAAAAGCTGGAACCGATGTTCTATCATCTGCTTAACCGCCTCAACACCAAAATCAACCCACAAAGGCATACGGACTAAATCATATTCATGAATATCAAATTCTACGCCTAAAAACAGAGGAAGGTCAATACCTGCTATATTCTCTGTTCTTGCCTGGAGCTCTTTTACCGATATAATATCTTTTAAGGATAGATCATCGCCAAATACGGCAATCCAGCGGTCAACGGAAATATTGAGGTGGCTTATCTTGTCCTCTAACCCCTCTATTGAATGCGTTGTTTTCTGTATCTCAAGCTGAAGCTGTTGTTTTTTTAATGTAAGGGTAGGGAGATACCTGGTAAAACGCCTTAAGGCGTCTTTCTGGATTTTTAACTCGTTTTTTGTGTATTTTATCTTTGCCATAAATTTTATCTTATGATTGGCCTCGCCCGGATGGGCTCGGCACTCCCTTGGGCATTTCGCCCTCGGTCGCTTCTCCACCTGTGACAGCTACGGGGCCAGCCCCGAACCAAACCTGCTATGCATAACTTATTCATATAGGTCTGGTTCGGGGCCAGAATTTTTCTATCAGCTCTGTGCGAAAACTTGTCTCTTTAGGGTTAAAGCATTCTGCCAATATTCGCCAGCCATTATCAAGCGCCTGCTCAAGGGGTATATTTACCCGTAAGTCCATCATCTGCGACTCAAACAGTTTGCCGTACTTAAGAAGTTTGTTATCCCACTCGCTCATACGGAAACCCATGGCCCTTTTTTCTTCCGCTTCTTTATATTTCGCGTAAAGCTGTATCATGCCGTCCATAATCGGACGGTGATCTTCGCGCGTATCTTTATTGACAAGCTGCTTTAACCTGCTTAATGAGCCGAATGGCTCAATCCGGCCGTTGCGCAGATAAAACTGCCCTTCTGTGATATAGCCTGTGTTGTCAGGCACAGGGTGGGTAATATCATCGCCGGGCATGGTTGTCACAGCAAGCACTGTAATTGAACCGGCCCCTTCAAAGTCAACAGCCTTTTCGTATCGGGAAGCGAGCTGGCTATACAAATCACCAGGATATCCTCTGTTTGACGGGACCTGTTCCATTGTGATAGCCATCTCTTTTAAGGAATCCGCAAAATTTGTCATATCCGTTAAAAGCACTAATGTCTTTTTGCCGTCTAAGGCAAACCTCTCGGCAACAGCAAGGCACATATCAGGGACCATGAGCCCTTCGACAATTGGGTCTGACGCGGTATGAACAAAAAATATTGACCTTCCTAACGCGCCGCCTTCTTCCAGTGTTGTTTTAAAATATATATATTGATCATACTTAAGCCCTATGCCTCCTAAAACAATAAGGTCTACATCTGCCTGAAGGGCTATTCTGGCTAAAAGCTCATTATACGGCTCACCTGAAACAGAAAATATGGGCAGCTTCTGTGACTCAACAAGCGAGTTAAACACGTCTATCATTGGTATGTTGGTTTTTATCATGTTACGAGGGATAATCCTTTTTGACGGATTTACAACAGGGCCCGCGACCTCTATCATATTCTCTGATAACATAGGGCCTCCGTCACGGGGCATGCCGCTTCCGTTAAATATCCTGCCTAACAGATTGGACGAAAATCCGACCTGCATAGGATGGCCTAAAAATCTCACTTCATCTCCTGTAGAGACCCCCCTTGAGCCCTGGAATGCCTGAAGATATACTATATCTTTATCAAGCTTTATAACTTGGGCGAGGGATATACCATAAGCTGTCTGCACCTGCGCCAGTTCTTCATATGCCACGCCTTCTGCCCGAACCGATAATACATTGCCTACTATGCTTAATATTTTAGTGCACACTCGTCTCATATGATGTTTCCTTTAATAAGGTTTCTATTTTTTCCTGCTGAGTTTTAAAACTTTGCGACTCCCATTCCTTATAATTCAAATCGATAAAAGCCTGCCGCAGATTGTAAAAAAACTGCCGCGCTTTAGTTTTATCTTTTATCGCGAACTCTTTCTTCAGCACCCATTCAGATATAATGTTAAATACGTATTGCTGCCTCTCCGGTGCTGTCGCAGAATCAACAGGGTCAAAACCGTTCTGTTGGATATAAACAGCATCTAGAAACTCAGCTTTAAGGTAAATCTCAAAGTCTTCATAGGATGTTCCTTCTTCTCCTATAACCTTCATCATCTGGTTAACGCCTTCTCCTTTAAACAACACCTCTCTTGCCTTGGCAACAGATTCTTCCGCGATAATGCCCTTATATTTGCTCCAACTCTCGAGTGGATCCACCGAAGGGAATTTACGCGCATCAGCCCTGTCCCTCGATAAACCATGAAAGGCACCAACAACTTTTAAAGTGCTTTGAGTGACCGGCTCTTCAAAGCTCCCGCCTGCGGGACTTACTGTTCCTCCTATTGTCATGCTTCCTATGCTCCCATCATGCAACTTGACAATGCCTGCTCGTTCATAAAATTGCGCTATGCGTGATTCAAGATATGCGGGGTATGCCTCTTCCCCAGGGATTTCTTCCAGGCGGCCCGATATCTCTCTCATTGCCTGAGCCCATCTGGATGTGGAATCAGCCAGGAGTAATACTGTTAACCCCATCTGCCTGTAATACTCCGCAATAGTCGCTGCTGTATAGACAGACGACTCTCTTGCCGCAACGGGCATGGAAGATGTATTGCATATAATAATTGTCCTGTCCATCAGGGCCTTGCCTGTACGTGGATCTTTAAGTTTTGGAAATTCTCTTAAGGTCTCTACAACCTCGCCTGCGCGTTCTCCGCAGGCGGCGATTACTACAATATCAACCTCTGCGTAACGGCTTGTAAGCTGCTGCAATACTGTCTTTCCCGCCCCAAATGGGCCCGGTATACAATAGGTCCCACCTTTTGCGACAGGGAAAAAAGTATCAATGATCCGCATACGTGTTACCAAGGGTTCCGTTGGAGCAAGCTTTTCTCTATAGGCTGTTATCGGCATTTTAACAGGCCAGTCAAATACCATGCTGACATGTTTTTCCTGGCCATTGTTGTCTTTTATCTTCGCTATAACATGCTCAACGGTATAATCGTCTTCCGATGCTATGTCTTCTATTATATATTTATCCTTAAAATAAAAAGGCACCATGATCCTGTGCTTAAACATGCCTTCGTGTACATGCCCCAGGGCATAGCCTGCTGATACAATATCTCCTTTTTTTGCCTGCGGCTTAAATTTCCATTTCTTTGTCAACGATATAGCCCCAAGCTCAACACCCACAGGCAGGAAAAACCCAAATTTAGCGGCTATTTCGGGAAGCGGGTTCTGAAGCCCGTCGTATATCTGCGATAAAAGGCCCGGGCCAAGCTGCACTGAAAGCATTGCTCCTGTGAATTCCAGATCGTCGCCTACCCTTAAACCTTTGGTAGTCTCGAAGACCTGTAAAAAGGCAATATCCCCTTCTATCTTTATTACCTCTGATTTGAGTCTTTTATCCTGCTGTATAACATGGCCTACCTCGTTCTGCGTTATGTGTCCCGCAAACCGTACCTGAATCATATTGCCATTTACCGCTATAATCTTGCCTTTTTGCTTACTCATATTTTACCTCACATATGCCCTGGAATACTTTTTCTCCGCGGCCTTTATCAAACAGCTTAAGCCGTTCTATAATTTGAAGTTTTAAAAAATACAGCATTAAAAAGTTTAAATCAAAAAAATTACCCGCTTCCATAGAATCTAAACGCTCCCATCTTATGCGCGCAAGCGCCTGTTCCATTAAAAAAGGCGTCACCTCTTCTAAGACACTTTTTGCCAGCGGCCCGGGCTTTTCGTTGCGGTCGCGTTTTATGCTATTACGCGCCGAGGCAAGTTCTGTGCGAAGGGCAAAATCAAACTCTTTCCATTCCTGAAGAACCGGGGTATCGCCGGACATCACCGAAAAATCCTCAAGGCTCACTTTTGACAATACCTTGATATCCTTTACGCTCAGCCATTTTTTGCATTCAAGCAGAAAGGCTTCTTTGTTGATAAAGTTCTCCTGCCCAAGCTTTAAATATGGAAGAGATGACACAAGATAATAATACTTATTTAGCATCGCCTGCATCTTGTTTTAAGCCTAAATCGATATCAAGAGCGTCAACGAGCTTAGGATTAAGATAGCGCCTGAAACCGTCCGCAATTGCCTGATCTGTAAAATCAAGATAAGAGCCTGCTCCCTTTGCGCCTATACGAAACCCTCCTTGCACACCCTGCTTTTCCTGCAAAATCACCCTCTCTTTTGCCTCTTTTCTTAGTGCCGCGAACAGTATCTTTTCAAGAGCCTTTTTATCTTTGTCATTAAGCACTATCTCTATATCTGTTACACCCGTTTTCATGGAATACTCTACTGCCTTTAAAATAATATCTTTTAACGCTTCGGGGTGGAGCTCTTCTGCCACCTTATCTTTTACAACACGCGCAAAAAACTCACTCACCCTTACACGCAGGGCCAATAGCGCATCGCGAGCCGCTTGCTTTAAAGCGGTCTCTGATGATTTTCTAAAATTCTCAGACTCTTGCTGCGTGTTGGAAACAATACGCTGGGCATCTTTTGTAGATTTTGTGATAATATCAGCTGCTTTGGCCTGGGCATCTTGTATGATTTTTGCTGCATCTGCTTCTGCCTGGGCAACACCATCCTGCTTGATCTTTTCTATCAGATTTTTAAGTTCCATTT
>CAZBNF010000006.1:0-25913 GCA_964493115.1 uncultured Planctomycetia bacterium
TGGCCTCACCCGGTGGTCTCGTCACTTCTCCCCCAGGGGACTTCCTTCGGTCGCTTCACTTCGCCCCGAACCAAATCTATATGCATAAACTATTGCGAGCAGATTTGGTACGGGGCTTCGTTCGCAATGACAAACCTCATTATAATATCAGTTCTTCATAAGCGCTTCTGCTATAACAAGGTCTTCGCGGGTTGTAATCTTGATATTGCGATAACTTGACTCAACAATCCTGACCCTATTTCCCGCGTTTTCAACTATCCCTGAATCATCTGTAAAAGACCCCGCGGACTTTCCTGCTTTCCTGTAGGCCGCCCGAAGTAAACATGCCTTAAAAACTTGCGGGGTCTGCGCCTCCCAGAGAAAGGCTCTGTCGAGGGTCTTTTCTACAAAACATCTTCCGGGACATGCCTGCTTTATGGTAGGCTTAACCCGGACAGCCGCTATAGCGCAATTATCTTTTAAGGCCGCCCTTATCGTCTTTTCTATCGTACTTCTTTCAATCAAAGGCCTGGCGCAGTCATGTATAAGTATGAAATCGGAATCTTCATCTAATGCTTTCAAGCCATTTAGCACTGATTCACAGCGCCGCTTTCCGCCTTCGATTATATATTTTACTTTTCGAAAACCCTCTTTTTTTACAAGGGCTTTCATCTTAAAAATGTTTTTCCGCTCTGCTACCACGACAACTTCAGATACAGCGGAAACCCTCTCTAAAACCCTTAAAGAGTAACAGATCATCTCCTTACCGCAAATCTTTATAAACGGCTTATCTGCCTTTAACCGCATTCTCTTTCCGTAACCTGCGGCAGGGATTATTGCTGTAATCTTCATTTATCTTTTCCGTTGCCTAAATTTATTGCCTTCGCGAATATCATTCGGCCTGCCGATGTCTGGAGAACACTTGTTACAGAAACGCGCTTTCTCTGCCCTATAAGGTGCCTTCCTCCTTCTACGACTATCATGGTCCCGTCATCCAAGTAACCAATACCTTGATTATGCTCCTTGCCTTCTTTTACAACTTTGACATCCACCTCTTCACCGGGCAGCATAACAGGCTTGAGGGCATTGCTGAGCTCATTAATATTTAAGACCTGTACACTCTGAAGCTCTGCTACTTTATTAAGGTTATAATCATTTGTGAATATCCTGCCGCTTAACAGCTTGGCAAGTTTCACCAGCTTGGCGTCTGTTTCATGTATATCAGGGAAATCTTCTTCATGTATCTTCACGTCCATATGCGGGTTTTTTTGCATTTTATTTAATATATCAAGCCCTCTGCGCCCGCGGTTTCTTTTAAGCGAATCTGAAGAATCCGCTATCTGATGCAATTCTCTTAAGACAAAACGCGGCACTATAAACCTGCCCCCTATAAAACCTGTATCACACAGGTCTATGATCCTGCCGTCAATTATCACGCTGGTATCTACTATAGTGATATCATCGCGCCTGTCCTGCCTTGTAAATTTTACATAAGGTATTATAAGGTTAAACTCGTCCTTTCCTCTTATTGCGAGTGTCATTCCGAAATAGCAGAATATCAGGGTGAATATAACATGCATGACAAGCGCGAGTGTTTCGTTTGACTGACTTATGGATTTTAATATAAATGAATCTGTTATAAGTTTTGCCATAATAAGCCCGAATATAAGGCCAAAGACGCCGGCAGACAGCCCTCTTAAAGAAACCTTTCTCATACTGAATTCAGCTAATATTATTATAATTGAAATAAAAAGTCCTATTGCCGCGGCTGATAAAGGCCAATAAGGGCTTGACCATGTAAAGAGTACCCCTATCTGGTAACCAACGATCGTGCTAATAATAACGAAAAAAGTCCTGATAAAACCTAAAGTCATTTTTTGCCTCCTTTTCCTGTTTAAATAAAAACCACACCAAGCGCCTGCGCTACACTGTTGACACCTGCCAATTCTACGTCCTTTACGCTGCTTGCATTCTCTAAATCTGAAGCAGGCATGACAATCCTCCTGTAACCCATTCTCTTAGCTTCATTAATCCTTAAATTGATTCGCGACACACCTCTTACTTCAGAGCAAAGCCCCACCTCTCCTATTATAACAGTATCCCTGCGTACAGGTTTCTCTTGAAAGCTGGAGCATATAGATACGCACGCGGCCAGATCTGAAGCAGGCTCATCCACTCTGACACCTCCCACTACATTAAGGAAAACATCCTGGTTAACGAGATTCACGCCGATATTCTTTACCAGGCCCGCCACTAAAAGCGACATCCTGTTAGGGTCAAACCCCATAGACCTCTGTCTTGGCATGCCATAAGTAGACGCGGACACAAGGGCCTGAATTTCCACCAATATCGCCCTTGTCCCTTCAATGACCGACATCGTCGAAGACCCTGGTATAGGGTCTTGCCTGCGCGATATAAAAATATTCGACGGGTCTTTAACCTCTTTTAATCCTTCCGCGTCCATAGAGAATATTCCGACTTCATCGGTAGCGCCAAAACGGTTTTTTATGGCTCTTAACACTCTTAAGCCAGACTCTCTTTGCCCTTCAAAATATATTACAGAATCCACAATATGCTCTAATATCTTAGGCCCTGCTATGATTCCCTCCTTTGTTATGTGGCCTATGAAAAATACGCAAACCCCTAATGCCTTGGCAGCTGCTGTAAGCAGGCTTGCCGATTCTTTTATTTGAGTGACTGTACCGGCGCTCTGTGAGAATTCAGGGCTATAAAGTGTCTGCACGGAATCTACGACAACCATATAGGGTTTAAATTCTTTTATATAAGATATAATCCGTGTAACATCGGTTTCATTTACAATATAAAATTTATTAAAAGCGAGCTTAACTCTTTCTGATCTAAGCTTCAGCTGGTTAACAGACTCTTCACCGCTTACATAAAGAACTTTTCTATCCCTGCTTATCATGCCTGATACCTGAAGCATAAGCGTTGACTTACCTATACCTGGTTCGCCACCTACAAGCAGCACACAGCCCTCAACAAGGCCTCCTCCTAAAATACGGTCCAACTCTCCTATCCCGGTACTTGTCCTTAAAAGATAATCTGTCTTTATATCTGATAATTTTTGAGGCGGACATGCACGCGTAATCTCCCCTGAACTGCGTTGTCTTACAATGTCACTTATAATGGCCACAGGCTCTTCTATAAGAGTGCCCCACTGTTGGCATTCAGGGCATCTGCCAAGCCATTTAGGGCTTTGGTATCCGCAGTTTTGACATGAAAATAGTGTTTTTAAAGCCATTTGTTTGGCGCTCGATTTTTTTTCGTATTACGCAAAATCACAATCAGGATGGCCCAAAATTCGACCCTGTCCTGGTTTCTGGTTGTTTTTGTTCGGAGATTTTTATTTTGGCTCTGCTTGGGCCGCCTAAGAGTTTCCATGGGTGGGCTTTCAGGTCTTTAACCATGCTCTCTGCCTCATTATATATAGTCTCATCATAGATTAATTTTCCGACTGTGCCATGCCCGCTCTTAACCTGCGCTAGTATCTCGTCCATAGACTCTATTGCCCCCTCGAGCTTTAATGCTATTTCATAACCTTTCTTGGTTATCTGTTCAACTGATACGGAGTCATGCCCTTTCATAACGCCGCCATTGGATACAAGGGTCGAGCCCGGAGTCCCGGGTATAATTTCAACATATTTTTCTCCTATTAAACCCAGTGTATTTATAATGACCTGCGAGTCCTCTTCAACCTTAGCGTCATTAGTAAGCCATAATTTTAATCTTACCATAGTTTTCCCGCCATCATCTTTAAAAACGCCCGCTTCCTTTACCTCACCTACGCTTATTCCGGCGAGTCTTACGGGCGCTGATTGCTGTATGCCATTGGCAAAACCCAGTTCTACAAAAATATTATATCCGGGCTTAAAAAAGAAATCATTTATTGAAAATGTTACCACTGTTAATATTACAAGCCCTATAAATATAAAGAGCCCTATCTTTATATCAAATTCTAAAGATCTCATACCGCCTCCTCTTTAATTCTCTTTTATCCCGCTGTTTAAAGGTTCTGCCTCAGTAATAGGGCCCTTGGAGGCCCCTGTTATGAACTGTTTTACTATAGGGTTATCTGTATTTTTTATCTCTTCGGGGGTGCCTCTTTGTATAATCCTGCCGTCATAAAGCATAGCTATATTACTCGCTATCTTATAAGCGCTTACCATATCATGCGTAACTACAATAGAGGTAATCTCTAATTTATCGTGAAGCCTATTTATCAGGTCGTTAACAACATCAGCCATTATAGGATCAACTCCTGTTGTCGGCTCATCATATAATATTATCTTGGGACGCATACATATAGCCCTGGCAAGGCCTACTCTTTTCTTCATCCCGCCTGAAAGTTCTGAAGGCATAAGATTTTCTATTCCGTAAAGCCCTACTAATGAAAGGGCCTCTTTGATCCTCTTTGCTATTGTCACGGAATCAAGATCCGTGTGCTCAATAAGATTAAAGCCGACATTTTCAGCCACTGTAAGGGAATCAAAAAGCGCGGCCCCCTGAAACAACATGCCAAAACTAAGCCTTAACTCACTTAACTGCCTGTTTGTCATCTTGGTGATATCCTTACCGTCTATTATAACCTGGCCTGAATCAGGCTTTAAAATACCTATAATATTTTTTAAAAGAACACTTTTCCCGCATCCTGAACGGCCTATAACCACCTGGGTAATACCAGTTTCAATAGTAAGATTCAGCCCCTTAAGCACTTCTTTATCTGAAAATCGCTTATAAAGATTTATGGTATCTATCATTTTTTCTCCTATCGGCCGATGAAATAAAATAACGCGGTAAATAAGCAGTCAGCCGCTATTATCAATATAAAGGAAGTGACAACGCTAAGCGTTGTTGAGCGGCCAACCCCCTCGGCACCCCCTGATGTGCGGAAACCTTCATAGCAGCTTATAACGGCTATAATTATCGCAAACACAACGCTTTTTAAGAGGCCTGTATAGACATCTTTTAACCCCAATGGATTGATTGTCATATTAATATACATGTTAGAACCTATGTGCAGTTTAAAAACCCCTACAATATAGCCACCCGCTATGCCGATAAAAACAGCATAAACCGTAAGAAGAGGAAGCATTATAACAAGAGCTATAAATCTGGGCACAACAAGATATTTTATAGGATTAGTGGCGAGTGTTTCAAGCGCGTCGATCTGCTCTGTGACTTTCATTGTACCAAGTTCCGCTGTGATGGATGCCCCAACTCTGCCTGCTACAACAAGAGCTGTCAATACCGGGCCTAATTCCCTTGCCATGGAAAGGGCAACCAGGCTTGCTATATACATCTGCGCGGAGATCCTCTGCATCTGATAAGCGCTCTGCAGTGCCAAAACCATACCGGTAAACAAAGATGTAAGAAGAACTATCGGAAGAGAGTTCACCCCTACCTTGTACATCTGCTCCGCTATCTGTTTCCTGCGATATGGAGGAACGAACGCCCAGAATACGGCCTCTAAAAACAAAACAACCACCCCTCCTGTATAACGAAGAAACGACTTAAATCTTGCGATGGGTTTTTTAAAAATATCTTTTGCGTTCATCGGTTTCTCCAGTTAAAATTTATACCTCTTTTTAATGCCGAAGAATTCTTCGTTTTCCTTGGCACGGAATTCAAGCACGCTGTCATCATCAAGCAGGTCATATTCCAGCTGGAATTCGTCTCCTTGCTTTACAGGCTCATATCTTGTCTCATCCGCAACGCGTGTTTTATATCCCATCTTAATCCCGCTGCCCAATGATCGCTGTAATAGAAATTCCCTGCTTTCATCTACTCTTGTTATATCCCATCCTTCCCATACAATAGTACTATCTGTCGTTGATACCACAATGTCTTCCATAAAATATCCGGTGCCGAACCTTCGCATGTCTAATTCACCTTTAATATCAAGCGATGAATCTTTATATGTTATGCGGGAATCTGTCATGCTTAAATGAGGCCAGGTGCCATCAGCGCTAATCAGCATCTTGTCGTATTTTATATCCCCCAAGTTGCCATTTACAGCAGACAATCTTGTCTTGGCCGTGAGCTTATTATATAAACCCTCTATCTCTATCCTGCCGGATATCGTACCTGATACATCAGGCCTGTTTTCGATAACTATACTTAAAAATTCCTCCAATACAAAATTCGCGAAATTTATGCTTAAAGCCACTTTTTTAGGCGGTTTTGTATCAAAAAATCCTGATGCAGACACCGTATCCCCAAGTTTGGCATATACAATTCTTACCCTTTTCGGGTCTATTATCAAGGATGCCTCGATTTCACTTACCGGGTAATAATTTACAACACTTGCCTCAGTTCTTATATCTGTTAGAAAATAGGCCACGGCATTATCTTTGACAACAGCCTTGGCACTAATATACGTCATATTTGAAATTGCCTGCCCAAACACCTTAAGCTGCTGGTTTACAAGCTCTGCCGATATCGCGCCTGTTTTATCATAACTGCCTTTTGCCGATATCTTACCTGTGTTTGGCATTAAAACCAGATTGAATTTGCCTTTATCAGGGTCTACTATAGCATCTGCTGACAGTATATGATTTATATCCGCGCTATTTGTCTGGATGCCTATGCGTGAACCTATTGTAAAAAGGCTGTCACTGTATATGGAATACATTCTAAAGTGCAGGTCTTCGCCTCTGTGCCTTTTGGCCTTGCCCCTTATACTTAAATTATCTAAAGGGCCTGCTATTAACACCCTTAAGTTTTTAAATATAAAGTCTTCCTTATCAAATATAGATTTTACATTAAGGCTCATCTCCACCCTGTAAGGATATGTACTGGTTGCTATCTCGCCATCAAGGTTTCCCGCAAGCTGGTCGAATATAGTAAAATCTATTTTATCCAGCACAATAGCCCCCTGGCGCAATCTTATCTTGCCGTTTATCCTGTTTGATACAATAAGATTATTCTCAAGGATCAACGAGCCCCTGCCCAATGATAATACTGTTTCTTTTACGCCTATCTTGGGTATTTTATTTGATAATATATCAAGCAGGGAGTATTCAAGGCTTGCCCAATCGAAATCGATTTTATATTTACCAAAATCAAAAATCATTCCTTTAAAGAATATCTTTCTGAAAGGATTTCCACTTACCTGTTCTATGCTTACTTTAGAGCCGGTTATTTCAGAAAACGATAATTCCATATTAGCCTTGAATGCATGCCTGTAGCTATCCTGGCTTCTATATATAAGAAAGAGCGAATATATTACCGCGAGAAAGAGCAAGGCCCCTGCCAATATATATACTTTCCCGCGTGATAGCATATGCTTATAAGCCCGCCCTAAGTTATGCCTTGTCAAAAGTAAGATGATCTCTTAAGAAACCGATCTTAATCTTTTTAATATCTTTAAAGCCGCCTTTTATTATCTCCTCCGCAAGCGGGTCTTCAAGAAAATTCTGTATTGTCCTTTTTAAAGGCCTGGCCCCATATATAGGATCAAAACCTTTCTCTATAAGAAACGTTTTGGCCTCGGGCGTAAGCTCTATATCTATATCATGCTCTGAAAGACGCTTAATTACATCCGCTATCTCAATTTCAAGTATATTCTGAAGGTGGCTTCTAAGAAGCGGGTGAAACACAATAATATCATCAACCCTGTTTAAAAACTCCGGCTTAAACACCTTCTTGGTTTCCTCCAGCAGCTGGGCTTTTGTGCTTTTGTAGGATACATCTTCATCCTTGGGCTTGAATCCCAAGCCAGCCTGCTTTTTCCAGAGGTTAGCGCCTATATTAGAAGTCATAATTACGATTGTATTCTTGAAGTCAACCTTTCTTCCAAAGCTGTCTGTCAGCCTGCCCTCCTCAAATATCTGAAGCAGCATATTAAATACATCTGGATGGGCTTTTTCTATCTCATCCAAAAGCACAACAGAATAAGGCCTTCTCCTTACTCTTTCCGTAAGCTGGCCGCCTTCTTCATAACCAACATACCCCGGAGGAGCTCCTACAAGCCTTGAAACATTAAACTTCTCCATATATTCAGACATATCAATCTGTATCATCGCGTCCGCATTGCCAAACATGAAATCCGCTAAAACTTTCGCGAGCAATGTCTTGCCAACTCCTGTAGGGCCTAAAAATATGAAAGAACCTATTGGCCTCCTCGGATCTTTTATGCCCGCCCGCGAACGCCTTACAGCATGAGCAATTGATATTATGGCTTCGTCCTGGCCGACCACTCTTTTATGCAGCTCTCCCTCCATCTTAAGAAGGCGTTCGGATTCTCCCTGTTCAAGCTTAAGAAGCGGTATGCCTGTCCACTTAGACACAATATAGGCGATATCTTCCTCGCCTATATCAGGTATATGCTCCATCCTTTTTTCTTTCCAGAGATTGCGCTGCTTCTCAAGCTCAACCTTTGAAGTCCTCTCCATATCTCTGTACTTTGCCGCTTTCTCAAAATCCTGTGCCCTTACTGCTGACTCTTTCTCCTTACGGCATTGCTCTATATCTTCTTCGAGTTTTTTAAGATTTGCAGGCGCGGTCATCACACTCAAGCGCGCCCTTGATCCCGCCTCATCTATAAGATCTATCGCTTTATCAGGAAGATATCTGTCTGATATATACCTGTTTGACATCTTTGCCGCGGCGTCAATAGCTTCATCGGTAATTTTAATCTTATGATGGGATTCGTATCTTTCCCTCAACCCTTTTAGTATTTGTACTGTTTCATCGACGCTTGGAGGCTCCACCATTATCGTTTGAAAACGCCTCTCAAGCGCGGCATCTTTTTCTATGAACCTCCGGTATTCATCGAGCGTGGTAGCGCCCACGCACTGTATCTCTCCGCGCGATAATGCGGGTTTTAATATATTAGAGGCATCTATAGCGCCTTCTGCTCCACCTGCCCCTACCAAAGTATGCAGCTCATCTATAAATACTATTATATTCTCGGAACGTTTAATCTCATCCATAACAGTCTTTATTCTTTCTTCAAATTGGCCGCGGTATTTTGTGCCCGCGACCATAAGGGCAAGATCAAGGGCTATCACCCTTTTACCTTTCAACATCTCAGGGATATCGCCATGGATAATCTTCTGGGCAAGGCCTTCAACGATTGCTGTTTTCCCGACCCCTGCCTCTCCCAGCAAAACAGGGTTGTTCTTTGTGCGCCTGCTTAGTATCTGGATAACACGCTCTATCTCATCTTTCCTGCCGATTACGGGGTCGAGCTTTTCTTCTTTAGCCATGACAGTAAGGTCTCTGCCAAAGGCATCTAAAGCAGGGGTCTTGCTTTTTTCAGGGTTTATGCTTGGCGCCTGGCCAGGGGTTACTGAACCTAAAAGAACCATTATCTCATTTCGAACGCGCGCGAGATCAAGACCTAAATTTAAAAGAACCTGTGAGGCAACACCCTCGGCCTCCCTGATAAGGCCAAGCAGCAGATGTTCAGTACCTATATAGTTATGCCCTAAATGCCGAGCCTCATCCATAGCAAGCTCTATGACTTTTTTTGCCTTTGGAGTAAAAGGTATATCGCCCGATATAACAGTTGATGGCCCGGGCTGGACAAGCTTTTCTACCTCAAGCCTTATCATATCAAGGGAGAGGCCTAAATTCTGCAAGACAGCTGAGGCAACACCCTCACCTTCTTTTATAAGCCCGAGAAGAATATGTTCTGTACCTATATGATTATGGTTAAACCTCTTCGCCTCTTCTTTTGCCAGTATCACTACCTTTCTCGCTCTTTCTGTAAATCTGTTAAACATTCGCTTCCTCCATTTTTTGTACTATATGCTATTCTTAAATACTGCTCCTTATAAGCTCTGCCCGCTTAATATCTCTTTCTGAAGGCGAGAGTTCTTTGCCTGCTAATTTTTGAAGATGTGCCGGCTGAATAAGTATAAAAAGATCGTTAAGTTTTCCTCTGTTCAGGCCTTTTACCATGCCAAGGCCTATACCTAATCTTACCAGGGATAAAAGATCTATGGTCTCACTGCTTGTAATTATATGAGCGCTTTCAAGTGTCGCGTAGGCCCTTGATATCTTATCCTCTATCACATCTCTTTTCTTCTCCCTTAGAAAATCCCTTGAACCTCTTTCCTGGGCAGTTATCTGCTTAATAATCCTTGTCAGATTATCTATTGTCTGGGCTTCACCGTGCCCCATAGTAACCTGATTTGATACCTGGAAAAAATTACCTACTGCCTCGGTGCCTTCACCAAAAAAACCACGCACAGTAAGGCCTAATTTTGACACTGCTTTGATTAAACCATTGATCTGGGCTGTCATAACAACAGCCGGAAGATGCATCATGACAGAGGCCCTTAAGCCTGTTCCTGTGTTTGTAGGGCACGCTGTAAGATAGCCCCATTCATCAGAAAAAGCAAACTTAATTTTTCTCTCAAGATCTTTTTCAAGTTTTATCATTATGTCCCACGCATCGTAAAGCGCGATACCTGACTGCATAACCTGAAGCCTTAAATGGTCTTCTTCATTAACCATTATACTTACTATTTCACCATTACCGACAAATACTGCCTTGCGTTCTGTCTCTATAGCATGTTCGCGGCTGATCAAGTGCCTTTCTATAAGGAACTGCTTATCAAGCGGGCTTAAAACTGACATATCTATATAAAACGCATCCTTCATACAACTGCTTGAAAATACCGCCTCTTTAGATAATTCGATTACCTGTTGTTTTGTTTTATCATCAGACCAGTCAACAAACGTGAGACCATCAATATTCCTGGCCAGCCGTATCCTGCTAGATATAGCTATATCCGATTCAGCCCCGGCCCCTTTAAGCCATTCACTTGTCTGATTTATAAGATTATCTATGTTCATATGATTTTATCTTATCACGCAAAACAGCCGCTTGTTCAAATTCTTCCGCTTTAATCGCGTCAAGCAGGCCTGCCTTGAGATCTTTCAATTTATCTTTAACGATACATGGCTTATCAGGCACACCGGGCTTATTTGTTTTGGCGGCAATTGGCGCTAACGGCTTTTTTCCGGTATGGCAGGATGTGCCATGTATCTTCTTAAACAAAGGATATAATGCCCTCTTAAATACGTCGTAGCATCTAGCGCATCCAAATCGGCCCATTTTTTTAAAATTATCATAGCTCATACCGCAACCCGGGCATTTTATGCTTATATGACTTTTCCTAGATATCATATCAACCGGCAGGTCTGCTAATCCAGATAAAAGTTCTGCTATGCCAAAATGCTGCTGCATTGAAGCGCCTTTTGCCCGGGCGCATTTTTGGCATATATGCAACTCGCTTACATCTTCGTTTACAACCTCAGTGAGATGCACCGTTGCCTCGTTTTTTTTGCATATATCACATAACATTTAACCTCTCCTTAAGTTAATACCTCACTCCGTGAACCTTGGTTTTCTTATGAAATTCTTCTCTGAACATAGATGTCAGGCCGCCTGGCCTCGCGTTTCCTATTTTTTTATTGTCAACCCTTATAACGGGTATAAGCTCAGCGGCGGTACCTGTTAAAAAACATTCATCGGCATTATATACTTTATTGAGTTTAAAATTTTCCTGCTTCAATTTTATCTTTTTCTTTTTGGCTATCTCTATCACAGCATCGCGGGTAATACCCTCCAGAAGGCCTGCCGATAATGGCGGTGTATATACTATATTATTTTTTACAATGAATATATTATCGCCTGTGCATTCAGTAACATGTCCTTTTGCGTTAAGCATTATTGCCTCTTCGTGGCCGCTGCTTACCGCTTCTATCTTTGCCAGTATATTGGTAAGGTAGTTTAAGGATTTTATAGCGGGATTGAGGGCATAAATTGAATTCTGCTGAGTGCGCGCGGTAATGATAGCAAGGCCCTGCTTATAATACTTTTCCGGATAGAGTTTGATCTTATCCGCTATTATTATAACTGAAGGCCCTCCTTTACATTTTCTTGGATCAAGCCCTAAATCCCCCGCGCCTCTTGTAACAATCAATCTTACATAAGCATTATCTAAATTATTTTTGACTATAGTCCCGCGAACCGCTTCTATCATCTCTTCCTTCGCGAGAGGTATCTTAAGCATAATAGCCCTTGCTGACATATACAGCCTGTCTATGTGGTCTTTTAAGCGAAATATAAGCCTGTCGTAAGAACGTATGCCTTCAAAAACCCCATCCCCGTAAAGAAGCCCGTGGTCAAATACAGAGATTCTGGCATTTTCCCTGTTATAGAATTTTCCATTAATATAAATCCTCAAAGGCATATAGTGCTCCTTCTGAGCCCCCGCGTTTAGTTTTGCGCCGGCAAAACTGCGGGGGGCTATTTTAATTTTCCATCTTCCATGCGTATGGCGCTATCCGCAAAATCCGAAACTTGTTCATTATGCGTAACGATCAAAAATGCCTGCTTGAATCTAATGTTGAGAGACTTTATAAGTTTTAAAATATTATCAGCATTTTCAGAATCAAGATTGCCTGTCGGCTCATCGCACAAAACTATATCAGGACTGTTTATAAGCGCCCTGGCAATAGCTACCCTCTGGGCTTCACCGCCTGAAAGTTGCGAAGGTTTATGGGTTGACCTTGCTATAACTCCAACAGAGTCCAATAGCCGCTCTGCCCTGATCTTTATCTCTTTTTTCATTGCTTTGCTATTGCAAAAAAGCATTGCCGGCATCATTACATTTTCTATTGCGGTAAACTCACCCAGCAAATGATAAAACTGAAACACAAAGCCAATCCTGCTATTCCTGAGGAGAGAGCGCTCTCTATCGCCAATACCATAAATATCTACGTTGTCAAAAAAAACTTTACCCATTGACGGCCTGTCAAGCCCGCCAAGCATATGAAGAAGCGTTGATTTACCAGCACCCGATGGCCCTATCAATGCCAGGATACGCGATCTTTCAACGCAAAGGCTTACATCTTTAACCGCATCAAGGATTATGCCCGAGCCATTATACCTTTTGCCTATATTTTCAGCTTTAAGAAGCATGCTATTACTCATACCTCAATGCCTCAACCGGCTCAAGCCTTGATGCCTGATATGCCGGATAGGCAGAGGCCAAAAGGCTTATAAAAAGCGCGGCCGCCAGAACTATCAAAGAATCGTTAACGGATATCTTAACCGGAAGATAATTTATCCCATAATATATACTCTCAGGCAATATGGGAAATCTCCATCTATCCAGTATGAACACAAGGCCTGCGCCTCCAAGAGCCCCAAGGGCAATACCTGAAACCCCTATAACAAACCCCTGAAAAGAAAATACACCCATCACCATTAACCGCGTGGCGCCTATTGCCTTTAATATGCCTATATCTTTTCTCTTATCGGTTACCATAACAGTAAGCATGCTTATTATATTTAACGCCGCGACCACAATGATAAGGGTTAATATTAAAAACATAGCAAACTTTTCCAGTTTTAACGCGGAGAAAAGATTCTGGTTTAATTCCATCCATGTCCTTACATAAAAATCATACCCAAGAATATCAAGCAGCCGGCTTTTAACATACGCTGCCTTTAAGGGATCTATTAAATCAACCCCTATGCCGTTAAACGATCCTGTTGTGCCAAATATTTCTGATGCCTTATCTAAGCTTATATAAGCAAGGTTAAGATCGTATTCATACATACCTGAATAAAAAATACCTGTAACGCGTAATTTTTGGGGTTTTGACGCAAATGATGTTATTACATCTATATCATCGCCTACAAAAACCCCCAGCACAGACGCGAGCTCTTTTCCAATTACAAGTCCGTTACCTTCTAACCGGGGCTCTCCCGCGTACAGCTGCCGTATTATCTTATCCTTATCAGTCGGGTTTTTAAGATCAATACTTCTTAAACCCACCCCATACGCCTTTGATCTGAAACTAAAAACCGCCTGGCCCCATATGAAAGGATACGCGCCTTTTACATTTTCGATATCCTGTATACTGGCTATTTTCTCCTGATATTCTTTATGGCCTATGCCGTATTGCTGCTCTATGATAATATGCGGGCCCTGTCCTATTATCCTGTTTTCAAGCTCACTCCTAAAACCGTTCATAACGGCTATAACGGTTATAAGACAGGAAACGCCCACAGCAATGCCCAGCGTTGAGATAAAACCCATAAAAGATACAAGGCGCTTTCTCTTTCTTGAAAATATATAACGCACAGCTATTTTAAATATCATAAGTGCCGATATCATTCTGGCTTTAATTGCGGAAACAATATAACATCCCTTATGGATTCCTGCCCTGTAAGTATCATAACTAACCTGTCTATCCCTATACCAAGCCCTGCGGCAGGGGGCATCGCGTATTCTAACGCGTTTATATAATCCATATCAATCTGGTCTGACGTCTCTTTATCAAAATCAAGCTGCGCCTGGAATCTCTTTTCCTGCTCCGCGGGGTCATTAAGTTCAGAATAGGCATTTGCTATCTCCATGCCGCCTATGTAAAGTTCAAAGCGCTCTGATATAGAGGGGCTATCTTTTTTTGTCTTCGCAAGGGGGCATAGCTCTGTGAAATAATCTGTTACAAACACGGGCTTTCCTTTATCAGATTTCGGCTCGATGAGGTCTGCCACTATATTTATAAGCTTTGTCTTGCTGAGCTTACCGCTTTCAAGCTTAATGCCTTTTTCCTTAAGTTTACGTGCCCATGTATCAGTGTCGTCTTCTGCTGTAACCGAATATAGCTCTTTCATCATCTCGGCAAAAGACACCCTCTCCCACGGCGGGTCAAATGATATAACCTTACCTTTATATTCTATTTCAGGCCTTCCTGTTATATCGCGTACAAGGCCTGATACAAGTTCTTCAGTAAGCTTCATAAGGTCATTGTAATCCGCATATGCCGTATATGCCTCAAGCATGGTAAATTCAGGGTTATGTCTAGGCGATACCCCTTCATTTCTGAAAGACTTGTTTATCTCATATACCCTTTCTAATCCCCCGACTAATAACCTTTTAAGATACAGTTCAGGCGCTATCCTGAGATACAGGTCTTTTCCATAAACATTGTGATGAGTCTTAAAAGGCCTTCCCGCGGCCCCGCCTGCTATGGGCTGAAGCATAGGTGTTTCAACTTCAATGTAACCTCTCTCATCAAAGAACCTTCTTATGCCTTTTATTATCAGGCTTCTTTTTTGAAATATATCTTTTGACTCGTCATTTGCGATAAGGTCAAGGTATCTCTGCCTGTAACGGGTCTCTATATCCTTTAAACCGTGCCACTTCTCAGGTAAAGGCCTTAATGATTTTGAAAGAAGGGTAAGCCCGGATACATTTAATGTTATCTCGCCTGTCCTTGTCTTAAAAAACTTGCCTTCAGCGCCTATTATGTCCCCTATATCCAAAAGTTCTTTTAAGCTCCAGATGTCATCCCCTACGCTGTCTTTTTTTACATAAAGCTGCATCTTGGCAGTATGGTCTTTTATATCAAAGAAAAGGCTCTTCCCGTGCTCTCTTAAGCTCATTATCCTTCCGGCTGCTTTTGCTACAGCATCCTCTGCGATCTTCCCTGACTCAAGATCAGACTTTAGATTCTGGAGGGTGTCTGTTTTTTCAAAACGACAGCCATAAGGCCTGATACCTTTTTCCCTTAATTGACTTATTTTATTATGTCTTACATTAAGTATATCATCTGACATGACGTATGCTTCCCTTCTTCTGTTTGAGTAAGCTTACTTATTATATATAATATACTATACGCTGTCAAATGGAAAAGGGGAATCAAGCATAAGATAAGACATTCGTTTACCCCTTTTGCCTTAAGCAGCGATTTGGCTTTTTTTGCCCTGATTTCAGCTAATCCGCAAAAATACCATCGCTGCGAAGGCAAAAGGGGTAAACGATTGGTAATAATAAATGTTTTCTATTGAAAATTGTCGTATTTGCTCATATAATAAACCGTATGAAAAACCCGTGCCTTAAAAGAAGGCTTGCGCTCGCAGTATCAATATTAATAATATTATCTTCTGTATTATCTCTTATTGCCTTTTATATAAATCACTCACTTATTCCAAGGCATCTAAAAGAAATCATAATTCAAACGCTCTCTGAGCACACGCAAAGCCATGTCTATATAGGGTCTTTGCAATTCCAGCTAAAGGACGGGTTTGTATTTGAGGATATAAAAATATACGACAAAAAAGACAATAAGCTGCTGCTGGGAATTGATCGTGCCTCTTTAAGGGCCCTCTTTATACCATCGCTTAAAAAACACCGCGTAATAATACCTTCTATAAAAACTTCCGGTATATATCTTCGGCTTGAAAGAGGCAAAGATAATACGTTTAATATAGGCCATCTTTTTGAAGAAGCCTCAATTGATAAAAAGCCCTCTGCCTTTTCTTTTATACTCAATAATATCTATTTCGAAGAAGGCCAACTTGATTTTTCAGATAATTACACAGAGGCCGCTTTCATCAAGACAATAACCGGCCTAAAAGGAAAACTAAACCTTATAGCAGGCCCAGGCCTGGCATGTGACGGCAAGATAGATGGGGCTAGCATTCATCTTTTAGGTAAATATAATATAAAAAACCATGACTTAAGCTTTGAAATTGAAGCTGAAGAGATTAATCCAAAAAGCTACACAGATCATTACTTAAGCCATGACATTGCCTTGATTGATAATGCCTCATTTTCAGGCTATATTAAATGCGATATATCAGATACAAAAAAAGTTCTGCTATATTCTAATATACTTGCCGAAGAGTTTAACGGCAGGATAAAAGACATTCAGTTAACAGGGGGTTTAATCCTGCAGGGTAAGTCGGAATTTGATATTGAAAATATAAAGGATATAAAATACCTTTTTGATATAAACATAAAAGACGCGCAGGCCAGCCAACAGGACAATGCCTTGTTGAAAAATATAAGCAATATAAATGCAGTGCTTGAGTGCACGCAAGATATGTGGCAGATAAAAGAGTTATCCTGCATGCTGTACAACTCAAGGGTTGATATACTTGGGCAGATAGAAAACCCGCATGGGGATTACAAGGTAAATATCAATCTAAAGACCAAAGCTGCCCTGGAGCACCTGGCAAAACAGGCAAATATGGCGATAGATGACGGCATGGCTTTAATGGATTTGGATTTAATCTATAATAAAAATGGCCTGTATTCCATAAATGGCGAATCAACTATAGAGGGGCTGAATTTTACGCAGGAAGATATGCTTATGTCAGGGGACTTTGAGATAAAAGGCCAGTCATCAGGCATGCTGGGTAACTGGCAGGAATCTGAATACAAGGGTACTGTTATCTTTAAAAACATGCACCTATCGGGAATAACCGATATACCTTATGTATCAAATGCCTCAGGTGAAGCATCTTTTTCAAGAGATCATCTTTCAATAAAAAAAATGCAGGCCATTGCCCATGATACCATAATATTTTTACAGGGAGATATCACCTATGAAAATAATATCCCAAAAGCCCAGTTAAACTTAAAAATCGATACCATATCCCTACTCAAGCTTATATCGATCCTTCCTGAAAAAGACGCCTTGAGATTTAAGGACATAGGACTAACCGGCGAATGCTCTGTTGGGCTGCAATTCAACGGCATAATAAATGACCCTAAAAGCCATGCTTATCAGGGCAATATAAAAATCAAAAAAGCATCCCTTGTTACCGAATATTGGCCTTATAATATATTCGGTATAAACTGTTATATAGAATTCAAAGGCCAGGATATCTTGTGGCGAGACCTGCAATTTAAAATAGCCCAAGACCAATACAGCTCTTATGGAAAACTGTCGGGGTTTATTAGGCCTGTCATTTCAGCGCATATAAGCTCGGACAAGCTCAGCGCATCAATTGAAACAAGCATTGCAAAAGACAACACGATATCCATATCAAAATTAGATGGTAAATACAGGGATTCAACATTCTCCTTTACGGGCAAGGTCAATGATGTCCGGGAGACATACATAAATACAACCGGCACTGCCTATCTTAACCTTAAGGATCTGTCCTATATACTTCCTGAACAATTTAAATTACCTGAAAACTCTGACTTTAAGGGTACAATAAAACTTGATATTGAGATGAGGGGGTCTTTAAGGGAGCCCCTTGACTGGATTGTCTTTATGGAGGGCTCGTCAAAAAATATATATATCGGCGATCTTGTGCTCAAGGATCTCTACTTAGACTACAGGATGAAAGACCGCTTCGTTGATATCCCGGTGTTTTCTTTATATGTATATGACGGGATAATAAATTCCACCCTACGCGCTAACCTTAAGGCAGAAGACTATCCTTTCATAGCAAACTTAGACATAAAAGATATAGACCTGCATAAGCTGATAAAAGACACTAAAGACAAAGATAAAAAAATAAAAGGCCTGTTATCCTCAAAGGCCGTATTAAACGGCTATATAAACAGAAAGGATTCATTAAAAGGAAGCGGCTGGCTTCAGGTTGCCGATGGATATCTGTGGGAGTTTCCTGTCCTTCGCGGAATAATGGATATATTGCTTATGATACCGCCTGAATATGTGACCTTAACAGACGCGTTCGGAAATTTTACAGTATCAAACTCAAGGGTATATACAGAAGATTTTAAGATGCTTTCTAAATCAGCGTCACTTTTGTGGATAGGCAGCGTGGGTTTTGACTCTACTTTGGATTTCAATATAGCAGGAAGGTTTGCGGAAGATATAATAAAACAGATTTCTGAACCAGGCAGAATTAAGAACGCTATATTGCGAGAGGCAGGACGACTAATAATGGAAGTCCGGCTTACAGGCACTATTGCAAAGCCCAATTATCAGATAGCGCCTTTTCCCTTAAAAAAGATATTTCAGGAAAAGGTAGTTGATGTTATAAGGGATATCTTCGGAAATATTCGAGAATAACCCCTTTTGCCTTATTAAGCGCCACAGCCCTGTGGCTTATCCGGTCTTTTTCCTTTGAACTCATCAGGGCAAAGGTTTTTTCAAAGTTTCTCGGTATAAATACAGGGTCATAGCCAAATCCGCTTGCTCCTGAGCTTTGCTCTGCTATCTTACCATCAACCCTGCCGCTTACAACCTTTATAACTTTACCATATCTTGAAAGGCATATAGAAGTGCGAAAGCATGCCTTTCTTTCTTTTCCTTTAAAACGCTTCATAGTTTTAAGAAGCTTGGCAATATTTTTATCGTCATTTTGAGATGCCCCCGCATAGCGGGCGGACTTTACGCCAGGGGCATTGCTTAAACTCTGTACTTCAAGCCCTGAATCATCGGATATCACAAGCATATTGGTTCTCTTTGATATCTCTGTTGATTTTTTTATGGCGTTTTCTCTGAAAGTATCTTTATCTTCTTTTACATCAGGAAAACCCTTGAATCTATCAAGGCTTAGAATTCTTATATTGAGGCCGCGCAGAAGTCTTTTCAGTTCAAGGAGTTTCTTTCTGTTTCTTGTCGCAAGCAGTAACTCTTTCAAATCTTTAACACCTCTTTCTGCTTTTTTATAATCTGTTTTATACCTTTTTTAGCAGCTAAGATCATCCTCTTCATCTGGGCATCATCAAACGGCCTGCCTTCGGCAGTACCCTGTATTTCGATAAAATTCCCGCTTGCGGTCATAACAACATTCATATCAACATCTGCCTTTGAATCCTCTTCATAATCAAGATCAAGCAATACATCAGGTCCTGATATGCCTACGCTTACAGCTGCAACATAGTCATTAAGCGGGATCTCTTCTATAATACCCTTTTCCTTCATATACTTAAGGCAAAGGGCAAGCGCTACAAATGAACCTGTTATGCTCGCTGTCCTTGTCCCGCCATCTGCCTGGATTACATCGCAGTCAATCCATATGGTGCGCTCTCCTAACCTTTTCATATCAACAACAGACCTTAGAGACCTTCCTATAAGCCTTTGTATCTCATGCGTCCTACCGCCGACTTTTCCTCTGGAAGACTCCCTCTGCACTCTTTTATCACATGACCTGGGAAGCATCGCGTATTCCGCTGTAATCCAACCCTTGCCCTTGCCTCTTAAAAATACCGGTACACCATCCTCTAAAGATGCTGTGCATATTACTTTAGTGTTTCCTATTTCGATCATGCACGAGCCTTCAGCATATTTTATAAAACCTGTTTTTATATTAATCTTTCTTGTAGCATCAAAAGCCCTGCTGTTTCCTCGCATTATATTCCCCCTTGAAAAATACTTTTACCCTTGGAATCAATGGCTACAACTACCGGAAAATCTTCAACCCATAGCTCATATATCGCCTCAGGGCCTAAATCTTTATAGGCAATAACCATTGACCGCTTTATCCTGGATGAAAGATATGCCCCCGCGCCGCCGATAGCAACCAGATAAAGACTCTTGTATTTTTTTATCGCGCGCAGGACTTCATCTGAACGCCTTCCCTTTCCTATCGAGGCCCCCAGGCCTTTTTCCAGCAATACCGGTGTAAACTTGTCCATGCGTCCTGATGTTGTAGGCCCACATGAACCAATAGCCCTTCCGGGTTTAGCAGGAGTCGGGCCGCAATAATATAAAACATTATCCGATAAGTCAACGGGCAGGGCTTTGCCTGTTTTTATAGTTTCATATAATCTGCTATGCGCGGCATCGCGGGCAGTATAAATTTTTCCACATAAAAGCAGCTCTTCTCCCGCGGAAAGTTTAACCCGTATATCTTTTGTCAACGGCAGATAAATTCTTTTCATATCTAAATTACTCCTGTAGCACTACGCGTGGCATGACAGCTTATCTTTACGCACAAAGGAAGGCCCGCTATGTGAGTTGGAAAACTTAGGATATTAACTCCCAGGCATGTTGTCTTTCCTCCCATGCCTGCCGGGCCTATATTTGTAAAGTTTAGCCTTTTGAGTATAGTATCTTCCATCAGGGCAAGGTGTTTTTTGGGATTCTTTTTGTTAATAGGGTGTATAATAGCCTCTGTGGCAAGCAAGGCTGCCTTATCTAATGTCCCGCCAATGCCTATTCCTATCACAAGCGGCGGACAAGCATCATAGCCGGCACGCTTAACGGTATCTAAAACAAAATCCACTATTTCCTTTTCCGTATCGGTAGGCTTAAGCATCTTTAAGCTGCTGGCATTCTCACTTCCAAAACCTTTCGGTACAACAGTAATCTTTATCTTATCGCCTTTTATAATATCATAATGTATAACGCATGGGGTGTTTGTATTTGTATTTTTTCTTATCAAAGGGTCAACGACAACTGATTTTCTTAATAAACCATCCTTATAGCCTAGCCTTATCCCCTCATTTATCGCGGTTGTTATATCGCCTTCTACAAAGACAGCCTGCCCTATCTGGAAAAAAACCTCCGCAAGGCCTGTATCCTGGCATATCGGGATAGCGTTTCGCCTTGCAATCTCCGCGTTTTCTATAAGTACCTTCAGGACATTTTTAGCAGAGGGGTTTTTTTCATTACGCAGTGCGCGCTTCAAGGCATCAAGGACATCTTTCCTTAGGCTTAAATTCGCCTTTATGGCAAGCTGCTTTACGATTTGGGTTATTTTTTTATCTTTTATTTTTCTCATATGTCCTGCTTACTGTTGTGCCTATGCCGCCGCGGGATTTAAAAATTGTTGTTATTTTCGCATAGCACGGCTTGCATGCCTTTACAATGTCGTCGAGTATCCTATTTGCCAGATGCTCGTGGAATATACCTATGTCTCTGAAAAAAATAAGATAAAGCTTGAAAGACTTAAGCTCGATACAATACCTATCAGGGATATACTCTATCAAAATATCCGCAAAATCAGGCAGGCCTGTCTTCGGGCATATGCACGAAAACTCATCTGTCCTTATAGATATCGTATAGGTTTTATCATTATACTGGTTTTTCCAAACTTCTATTGCAGGCGTTTTCAGGTTACGTATATCATTCTGTAGGCCTTCATACATACTCTTCTTGGTCTTTTTCATTTAGCTTTCTCCTGCAGGCCCTCATATGCGCTTTTCTTGATTTTTTTCATATAATTTTTTATTTATGCTGGTGTGCCTTTGCCTTTGCAGGGATGGGTATTTTTGCATATTATCGAAAATCAAGGCAAAAAAAGCCAAATCCCTGCAAAGGCAAAGGCACACCAGCTTGTTTATTATCTCAAAAAATGCAACATTTTAACCCTACGCAGCATAGTTATCTCATGCCCATCATCTTATGTGCCTGCGGTATAACAAGCACATTGTTAAGAGCTTTAAGCGCCCTTTCCTGAAGCCCCAAAAGCATATCTGCCGATATATTAATACAGCATGAATCACTTTTTGTTTCTGGCTGTATGATGAATGGTATATCAAAGCTCATTTCTCTTACAAGAGCGAGTGCTTTATCGAATTCCGCCATATCTATTTCATCTGATACAATCACCTTGACAAAGAATTCTTTTTCAAAGGCCCGCTCGAGGAAACTCTTATGCTCATCCCAATACGGTTTGTTTTTGCTTACACTAGGTAACTTTATATCAACTGATACGGTATCCACATAAGAGATAACATCATCTAGCTTATCCGCCAAGGTGCCATTTGTTTCTAGGTACACCTTAAAACCCCTGTCTCTGATTTGAGGGAGCAATCTCTTAAGAAATCCGCTGTAAAGAAGCGGCTCACCTCCTGTCAAAGCTACAGTATTATGTGTACTGTAAAGATTTAAATCATCTATCTGCTTTATTGTTTTAAAAATATCCAGAGTTTCATAGCCTGCTTCTTTATCTGTATCGCAAAAAGAACAGCTCAGGTTACACTCTTTAAACCTTACAAATATATGCCTATGGCCTATAAAAAGCCCTTCTCCCTGCACTGATGAGAATATCTCTATTATATCGGCCGTGTCTGTCATTTTACATTTAACGGGTCTTTTATGCCCGCTTCTTTAAAACCTTTTTCGCGTATCAGGCATGAATCGCATTTACCGCATGGCCGATTACCGCCTTTATAGCATGACCATGTGTATTCAAAAGGCACTCCAATCTTAAAGGCCTTGATTATTATATCTTTTTTTTTCATACCAACTAAAGGGGCTTCTATAGATACTGCCTTGCCTGAAACCCCAATTTTTGTGCCCTTTTTTATCGCATTGGCAAAGGCATTTAAAAAATTCTTCCTGCAATCAGGGTAGTTGCTATAATCTATCTGGTTGACACCTATAAATATCTTAGAGGCCCTGATCGTTTCCGCGTATGACGCCGCAAAACTTAAAAATATGATATTGCGGGCAGGGACATATGTGCCGGGTATTTCTTTCCTGGCTACTTGACCATCAGGTAATTTAATATTTCTATCTATCAATGAGCTGCCTTTCCATGGAAAAACGATCTTTAAGATATGGCTCTCGGCTTTATTGATACGCACGAGTTTTTCGGCAAATCGAAGTTCCCTTTTATGCCTCTGGCCATAATCAAAACTTAAGGCATATATTTTATAACCTTGGGCCTTGGCATGGTAAAGCACTGTCGCTGAGTCAAGGCCTCCTGAAAGCAGTACTACAGCCTTTTTCTTATTCATAATATGTGGCACAGGAGCCTGGAGTCTCCCATACGGAAACGCTTTCAAGAACTAACGGGGGCTTGATCTTTTTTTTGTAATTATTAAAGATATATTCCGCAACCTTCTCTGATGTTGGATTGTATTTTTTAAAGTGCGGGATTTCATTTATAAGCGCATGATCAAGAACACCCAATACTTTTTTTAGGATCGCTTTTGCCTTTTTAAAATCAATGAGCAGGCCTGTTTGATCAAGACTGCCTGAACAAAGAGAAACCTCGACCCGCCAATTATGCCCATGCAGATTTTCGCATTTTCCCTTATACCCCCTGAGTCTGTGAGCAGCACTGAAATATAATTCTACTTTAACCCTGTATCCCATATCCCGCCTTTCTTATACTCTTAATCTTTCTGCCCAAAAACCGCTCCCCTGTACGCTTAAAATTTTCAACCTCGTCACTTACAAAAAAATTGAGCTTCCCTTTCAAACGCCTCTTATTTAAAGCCTCCTGCTTACCTAACAAATCTTTAACGCATTCAGCGGTAGATGCCGCTGAATCCACAAGTGTTATTGAATCACCCATAAACTTTGATATAAGATTTTTTAACAGCGGGTAATGAGTGCACCCAAGTACAAGGGTGTCAACGCGTTTTTGCTTTAAAGGTTTTAAGTAATATTTTATAATATCAATAATGATTTTATCTTCCCTTAAGGACTCCTCCGCGACAGGTACAAGCAAAGAACAGCTCTGTGAAAATATCTTTACAGAAGGGTCTATGCGCGCTATCTCCCTGCTATAGGCATTGCTTCTTATTGTCGCGGTAGTACCTATTACGCCTATCCGTTTATTTTTGCATGCCCTGGCAGCATCATTGGCACCCGGCTTTATAACGCCAACAACAGGCACCCGAAAATTTCTTCTTAAAGCAGGCAGAGAAACGCTCGAGGAGGTATTGCACGCTACTACGATCAGCTTTACATTCTGTTTTAAAAGAAAAAGCGCGTTCTCTACTGAAAATTTGATTATAGTGTTCCTGGATTTCGTGCCGTATGGAACACGCGCTGTATCTCCGTAATATACTATATCCTCATAGGGGAGGGCTTTTATAATTTCTTTTACAACCGTAAGGCCCCCTACACCTGAATCAAAAACCCCTATGGGCCTGCTATCGCTGTTTTGTGAATCCTTCTGCTGCCTCATATTCATCTTTATAATTTATAATACCACATGCTATTGATTCTGCTATTTTTTCACGATAAGAAGAGTCTTTCAGCAATTCAGACTCCTCAGTGTTTGATATAAAACCAACTTCCACTAAAACTGAAGGCATCTTGGCGCCCTTTAATACATAGAAGTTGGCTCCTTTTTGGCCTCTGTTCTTAAGGCCGAGTTTTCCACAGGCGGATTCTGTTATGCTTTCAGCCAGCTCCGTTGATTCTCTCCTGTTTTCACTATACTCTATATCCCATAGAGTCGCCTCCAGGCTGCTAGAGGGACGCGTATTGCCAAATGAAGAATCCTCATATTTTAGTGATGCATTCTCCGCGGCCGCAACTGCACGCGCATTATCATCAATCGCCTCAGAGAGATAAAAAACTTCGAAACCTCTCGCGTACCTGGAATGAGCTGCATTGGCATGTATGCTTATGAAAAAATCAGCGCCATATTTATTAGCAATATCAGCTCTCCTCCACAGTGATACAAATGTGTCATCACTACGCGTAAGCCTTACCTCAATTGACTCTGCTTCTAAATAACGCTTTATCCTTCGCGCGATATCTAATACTATGTCTTTCTCCCTCAAGCCGGACATGGAAACAGCGCCAGGGTCTTTTCCCCCATGGCCGGGGTCCAGAACAATTTTTTTTATGGCATGATAGGGCGACGCAGCTTTAAGTTTTTCAGTTGCTGGCAAAGCTGATGCCTGTTTTTTCATAAAAAAATCCGCAAGCACAGACTCTGAAAAATCCCTGGGCAACAATATGGTATTTCTTTTCACGATAACAGGGTTTTTAAGCTTATAGGAAACCCCGTCTATAACAACAATATCACTGCCTATATAGAACTCCGCATGGATGCCACCTCTTGATAAAGTGACCTTTTTATCTGTGTAATTCCATTTTGAACTTACATTATACGCCCTTGTAACAGAGTCCAGGCTCACATAAGCACAACCATCTACGCAATAACGCGGCCCCTTTATAGAGAAAGAATCCTTAACCTGCACAGTTGCGCAGCCAGCTAACATTACTAAAAATAATATTAATACAAAATGTCTTAATGTTCGCATAATCCTAAACCTGCTCAAAAACCGTCCCTGATAAATTTTGGTGGACCCGGTTGCAACCAATTCGAACTGCTGGGGAAATCTCTGCTCATATCAAAATATTATCAATGAACCACCCCTACTTATACCAAAAACTATCCCAAAAAGCAACTGAATTACATCTTTTGGGTATGTCATTTATTAGTATAGGTAAAATATTAGGTGTAGACCCCA
>CAZBNF010000007.1:0-17223 GCA_964493115.1 uncultured Planctomycetia bacterium
TCGCGGTGCTCTCGGCACTTCTTCGGACATTACGTCCTCAGTCGGCCGTTCGCGGTGCTCTCGGCACTTCTTCGGACATTACGTCCTCAGTCGGCCGTTCGCGGTGCTCTCGGCACTTCTTCGGACATTACGTCCTCAGTCGGCCGTTCGCGGTGCTCTCGGCACTTCTTCGGACATTACGTCCTCAGTCGCTACGCTGAACTTCGCTTGTTCCCCTTGCGGTACCCCGTACCACGTTAAAACACTTAGTTAAACTATATTCACTATTGATCGTTTTGGGTACAGGGTTTATTTTATGTATTAGCAAGGGACACATCTCTCACTACTACCAGGTAAGCATTTTGAGAAATGTCCCAAACCAAAGTCTTTATGTTAGGAATAAAGAGTAGTAAGAAAGGAGTTTTAGCGAAGTGGCAGGTCTATTAAACCTAAAGAAATCGTAATAGCCTTATTTACCCTTTTAATCAATTCACTATCAAGCGCTCCGATCTTTTTCGTAAGCCGTTTTTTTGTAATAGTTCTAATCTGCGATAAGTTTATCAGGCTATCCTTGCTAAGCCCAGACTCTTTCTTCGTAAGGATTACATTGGTTGGTATGTGATGGTAAGTAAGTTGAGTAGTTAAAGCCGCAGCTATAACAGTTGAGCCATACTTATTGCCTACGTCATTTTGAATAACCAAGGCAGGTCTATACCCTTTTTGTTCAGAACCTTTTGCATCTTTTGAGAAGTCAACTAAATATATTTCGCCACGTTTAGGATAATCGCCATCGCTCATTTTCTAGATAGCCTCTTCTTCTAAATCAAACCACTCTTCACTATCTTTTTCGCTTTCCAAAGCCATGAGCTTATATCCTTTTTCCAGATCTTTTGCGATCTTCTGTGTTTCTTTTTCCTTAATATAACCTACTATAGCTTTTTGGATAAATGTACTACGCTTCATTTTTAACTTAACAAGAAAAGCATCTAGTCGATTCTTAAGTGTAGTGGGAATCGTAATGTTTATATGCTCTACGCTCATTTCATCCTCCTTTTTCTATCCATTAAAAGTATACACTAAAGTATACATCATGTCAAGGGTTTTAAGGAATAAGAACCAGACTCATAATATCTTTAACATATCAATAAGGAGTCTCTATGCTAGGAGGAACCTTCTTTAAACGCCTTTTAAGGGCTTTCTTTAAGTGTTAGGTTCTTCTATAGTTATTATGATGAAAGTCTTTAGTTAGAGGTTTAGAGAGGCTATAATATATTTGGGAAAAAGTAACAGAAGCGCCCTGTGGTAAAGGCACCCCTGTATTTTAATGCTGTAAGCGGTATTTTTTACTGTATTTATCAAGTAACGAACGTATCATTTTTTGATATTTTGTATGATGCTTCTTGGCTTGCTGCTTAAAAAACTCCATACTTGGCTTGCTTACCCTGAGTGTAATTTTTACACTGTTATCTGGCATAACTAGCTTGTCTGGTGAAGGCAAAAAATCTTCAACCTTTGTAAGCTTGCCTATTGGCATATCTAATTGGACTTTATTATTTCTCATAGAATTTCCTCCCTTTTCTCCAATATCCTGCACCTATTATTCTAATCTTGTTTCGTCGATAAGTAAATCTTACAGTTAATATCCTGTTATCTACTTTACCTATACAAAAGTATCTAGGCTCTTTTTTACTATGCTGGGAATCTGTAAATATCCTTCTTTTTCCATCCTCAAATACTTTGGCGGCAGTAGTAAAATCAACATTGTGCTTATTGATATTGACTGTTTCTTTTTCTGAATCCCATATAAAGCTAGTTGCTTTATCTTTCGCGGCTAAAGTATACGCTATTTAAATTCATTTGTCAAGACAATTATACATATTTTTGTATGTATTGCTTCTTCTTGAATTGCTTCTTCTAGACAAGCAAGCAGCTGTTATTAAAAAGATATCGTCCACACGTTTGCCCTCGCGGCGATGGTATTTTTACATCAATTTTAAATCAAGGCAAAGGTGTGGACATTCAATTTAAGCATAGCAATTATTTTACTAAACAAGATATTGCTCTATCAATAGTTTTGAGCGATTTTTTAGAGTCAGATTCAAAGTATACTCTTACAATAGGTTCTGTGCCTGATGCCCTGAAAAGCACCCAAGTTTTGTCATTTAAAAAAAATCTTATTCCATCTTTTCCGTCGCGCTTTACTATTTTCTGGCCCGCAAACCTGCTAAACGCATTGGATGATAACTTTTCCATCAGCCTGCTTTTTCTATCCTCTGATAACTCCAGGTCCTGCCTGCTTGAATATAACCTGCCATATTGCTTGTATATAGACGCCAGGATCTCTGATATAGGCCTCTTTTCTATGGCGCGCATTTCTGCTATAAGAAGACAGGCCAGTATGCCATCTTTTTCAGGGACATGCCCTGAGATAGAAAGCCCGCCTGATTCCTCTCCGGCTATTATACAATCACCGCTTAATATACTTTCTACAAAATATTTAAACCCAACCGGTGTTTCCAATATGCCAATATCATTTTTTTCAGCGATCGCATCTACAATATGCGTGGTCGCCACAGTACGCGCCATGGTCTTTTTTGTAGTTTTTCTGTTATGCAGGAAATGATAAAGCAAAAGCACTATGACTTCATTAGGCGTTATATATGTACCATCTGAATCAACTATGCCAAAGCGATCCCCATCTCCGTCTGTTGCAAGGCCTAAATGCAGTTTATTATCCTTTACCGCCTTGATAAGTTCTTTGATGTTTTCAGGGGCAGGTTCCGGGCGCTTGCCTCCAAAATAAGGATTTAGATAATCATGCAAGACAATGGGGTTAAGCCCGCACTCTGACAACAGGCAATCAAGATATCCCCTTGATGTTCCGTATAGGCAATCACATGCTATCTTGAGCTTTACCCTTTTTATTACACTCATATCCACAATAGATTTTATACGCTTAAGGTAGGCAGGCTGAGGGTTAAAAAGCTTTATAAGCTTTTCATTCGGGCTATCCACAAAAAACTTTTTGGCCTGTTGCAGCTTTTTTATATTCTTTTCTATAACACATGTGATATCAGGGGTGGCAGGCCCTCCTGTCGCGGGTGAAAACTTTATGCCATTATAATGAGGCGGGTTATGACTCGCGGTAAAATTGATACCTCCGGCACATTTTTTATTTATTATGTGATAGGCTATAACAGGGGTAGGCGTATCTCTATCGCAAAGCAGAACTTTTATATTATTTGCGGAAAGTACGCTTGCTGCCGCATCCGCAAACTCTTTTGATAAAAACCGGGTATCATATCCGACTATAACAGTTTTAAGTTTTGAGTTTCTGGTTTTGAGTTTTTTTATATAATCCGCTATTGCCTGCACTACAATCCTGACATTAGCAAATGTAAAATCCTCGCTTATAATAGCCCGCCAGCCTGATGTCCCAAATTTGATATTAGCCACTTTTATACCCTATCAACCTTTCTGCCTGTGATTTTAAGCTTGTTTTCAACGAAAAGTTTTATTGCCTGTGGATAAATCCTGTGTTCAGCACTGTGTATTTTTTCTTCTAAGCTCTCTTTGGAATCACTATCCTCTATTTTAACAACCTCTTGTAATATTATAGGGCCAGCATCAACCTCTTCTGTTACAAAATGAACCGTAACACCGCTTACTTTTATGCCATAATCAATGGCATCCCTAATCGCGTCAGCTCCTTTAAAGGCCGGCAAAAGAGCGGGGTGTACATTTATAATCTTCCCAGCGTATCTTTGGACAAACTCGGGTGATAATAAGCGCATATACCCAGCCAGGCATATAAGCCCTATTCTTTTTTCTTCCAAGCTCTCTACAATCTTTTCTTCAAGCGCCTGTTTTGAGGAAAAATCCTTTCTGCTTACAATAAGATATGGAATACCCTCATTTTTTGCCCTTTTTACAGCATAAGCATCGGGGTTATCACATACCATTAATGTTATATCAGCTTGAAACAGGCCTTTATTTTTTGCATCTACGATCGCTTGGAAATTACTGCCGTCTCCTGAACAAAATACCGCTATATCCATATGGATTTCCCTTCCCTGAAATTAAAACTGCAACGATTGGGCAAACTCTTTTCCGAAGGCCTTGCCAAAAAGAGGGACGTGTTCTGTTTTAGCAAGCATAGAAAAAATATTATCCCGTATTGACTTATCTCTTGCCCATAAGCGCAGGCCTTTTAAAACCGCGCTTTGTATATATTTTACCCTTTTTATGTTTATTTTGGGCGTAAGACCTATTCCAATTACACTTTCCGCGTTCAATTGAGAACCAAATGACCCTGTAAGCATAATCTGTTTTATATCGGAACTATCCGCCTTATATCTTCTCAAAAGCACTTTCATTCCGGCAAGCATGGCCCCCTTGGCAAGCTGTAATTTTCTTATATCGGACTGCGTAACCACTATCTTCTTTTTGCCTTTTTTATACAGTATAAACTCTTTAGCCTGCATCCTGCCTGACTGATCGATAAAACCGTTTTGATAAAGCTGATAACAGGCATCTATAAGCCCGCTTCCTGTAATACCCTTAGGCTCCGTCCTGCCTATCACATCTAGTTTCACATGATTATCTTTAATCCTTACCCCTGCTATTGCTCCTTTTAGGGCCGGCATGCCATTTTTTATGTACCTTGCCTCAAACGCAGGCCCTGCTGCGGTAGAGGCAACCAGCATCCGATTTATGTTGCCGACTATAATCTCGCCGTTTGTGCCTATATCAATAACAACTCTCAGATCTTTTGACATATAGATCCTGCTTGCAAGTATGGCGCAAAGCGCGTCTGAGCCTACAAAACCCCCTATATTAGGCAGGAATGTAACTTTTAGATTCTTTCTGATATCAAGGCCTATCATATCAGCGCATACTATTACTTCTGATTTTTGATTTATCCTATAAGGCGGTGTTATTAAGGGCAGGGTATCTATGCCAAGTAAGATATGATGCATAGCGCTGTTACAGGCACAAAAAACTTTTTTTATGTCTTTGCTCTTGATAGAACCTTCTCTTAAAAGCCTTTTGATTAATCTGCTTACAGAGTTAGCGGCTTTTTTCTGCAGGATAAGGGCATTTTGCCTGCTTTTTATGGCAAAATCTATGCGAGATATAATATCCTCTCCTATTTCATGCTGAGCGTTTAAAACAACCCCGCGTGCCAGGGACTTAGAGCCTTTAGAATCTATTATATCCGCTGATATTGTAGTCGTGCCTATATCAAGCAGCAATATTAAGTCAGTCAATGTGCGCTTCTATCCTTTTTGTTATTTCCGCCTCGCCAAGAGCACCTACTATCCTGTCCTCTTCATTGCCATCTTTAAATATTATCATTGTGGGTATGCTCATTACGCCAAGCTCTGAGGCAAGTTTATGATTATCATCTATGTTTATTTTATAGATTTTTACTTTATCTTTCATTTTTTCCGCAACCACTTCAAGCGCGGGCCCTGTCATCTGGCAGGGGCCGCACCATGGTGCCCAAAAATCAACTACCGCCAGACCCTTCGCGTTCTTTACGATAGAATCAAATTCTGTTTCTTTTATTTCCATAACATTCTCCGACATATTATTCTCTCCTCTCTATGGCCTTTGTAGGGCAGACTTCTTTGCATTTACCGCAGTTTATACATTTAGCATAATCTATATACGCCAGGTTATCCTTTATCTCTATTGCATGCTCAGGGCAGGCATTGACACATTTGCCACAGGCAATACAGCCTGCCTTGCAGGCCTTTATCGTATCCGGGCCTTTATCCCTGGAATTGCATTGTATATGGTATTGTTTTTCAAGAGGCGTTATTGTAATAACCCCCCTGGGGCATATTTTTACGCATTTGCCGCAGCTGGTGCATTTTTCAGGATTTATCCTGGGCAGCCCATCGCCGCCCATGTTAATCGCGCCAAAAGGACAGGACTTAACACAGCTTCCCATGCCCACGCATCCAAACAAACATGCCTTAGGTCCATTCATGATAAGAATAGCCGCGTTGCAGTCCTCTACGCCATGATATTCAAAATTATTCCTGCATTTTACACCGCCGCCGCATATCAAAGTAGCGGTCGTCTTTTCTTTTGCCTTTATACTTATTCCAAGAATTTCAGCGATCTTTTCTCTTTCCTGTTCATGAGCCACCGGACATGTTACGGTATCTACCTCGCCCTTAGAAAGAGCCTCTGCCAGACCAAAGCAGCCCGCATGGCCGCATGCACCGCAGTTTGAACCGGGTAAAAGTGAAAAGATATGCTCTGCGCGGGGATCTTTTTTAACAACAAAAAGCCTTTGCACAAAACCCAGCCATAAACCAAAGATGGCCCCTAAAACCCCTAATACTGCAATCGGTGCTAGTATATTCATTTCTCTCCTAAAACTTAAAGCCTGAAAAACCTAAGAACCCCATAGACATAAGTGAAGCCACTATAAAAGCTATGGGCACCCCCTGCAATGACTTGGGCACATCTGTTAAATCCAGTCTTTCCCTTATACCTGACATAAGAAGCATCGCGAGTGCAAATCCAATGCCCGCGCAAAAAGCCTGCAGCAAAGACGCTGAAAAAGAATGTCCTGCGGATATATCTTTTCCAAAAAACATATTTACATTCAGCACCGTAACGCCTAAAACAGCGCAGTTTGTAGTGATTAAAGGAAGGTATATCCCCATTGCCTTATAAATCGCAGGGCTTAACTTTGCCATTGCCATCTCAACTGCCTGTACGAAAACAGCGATAACCAGAATAAATGCAATAGTCCTTAAATATTCCAGCTCCAGAGGCACAAGCAGATATTTATAAACCACCCATGTGATAAAACCTGACAAGGTCATTACAAATATAACAGCCGCCCCCATGCCAAGCGCCGGCTTTGTCTGTTTAGATACACCTATAAACGGGCATAACCCCAGGAAACGGGTTAAAATAAAATTATTTATAAAAATAGCGCTGATAGCTATTGTCATGAATTCGCTAAGATTCATTGCGTCTCTCTTTCATCAGATTTGTAAGGCCTATTAAAAATGCCAGTGTCAGCAACGCCCCGGGGGGGAGTATCATGATAATAGCGGGCTCTAATCCTGGAATAATTTGGAACCCCAGCAGCGTGCCTGCTCCAAGCATTTCCCTGATAGCGGATATAGCCAAAAGGGCAAGCGTAAACCCTGCGCCCATGCCTAAAGCATCAAAGGCAGAGCGAATAATGTTGTTTTTAGACGCAAATGCCTCGGCCCTGCCTAATATAATGCAATTAACCACTATGAGTGGAACGAATATGCCCAAAGCCTTGTCAAGAACTGGAAAATATGCCTTCAATAAAAGCTCTATTATAGTAACAAAAGTTGCTATTATTACGATATAGCATGGTATCCTTATCTTTGAGGGAATGATACTGCGCACAGCGGATACGATTATGTTTGAACCTAAAAGCACTAAAGTCGCTGCTATGCCCATGCCCAATCCGTTTATTACACTGCTTGAAACCGCAAGTGTAGGACAAAGCCCTAGCAATAGAGCAAAAGTAGGATTTTCAAGATGTATCCCTTTCTTAAACTCAGCATATAAGCTCTTCATAAAATACTATCTTATCTCTTTTAAAAATTCCTCTGCGTGGTTTTTAAGGCCCTCTAAAATAGCCTTTGATGTAATCGTAGAACCTGTTATCGTTTCTATGTCTTTAAGTTTAAGCGAAGGGGCATTTTCCCCTTTAAACTGCTTTAAAAACCATGGCTCTGCCTGGCCTCTTTTTACCTCAACACATCTGGCGCCAAGGCCCGGGGTCTCTGATTGCGACAACATTTCAACGCCTAATATGTTTCCTTTGCTGTCTATACCCAATAGCATATTGATCTCGCCGGAATATCCCGCGGTTGAAACAAATAACGCATATCCAATAAGCTTTCCGCCTTTAAGGCACTCGAAATAATCACCCTCGCTAAATGTCTTTTTATTGTACGTGTCTGCCCCTGGCACGACCTGTTCAAGCGCCTGCCTTTGCTCTTTTTCGTCCTGTTGGGCAATGATTGGTTTTGTAACGCCATAGGTCAGGCCCAGTGCAACAGCGGCTACAATGCATACAACTGAAAGCACAAAAACAAATTTACCCATACCCTATTTGCCTCCGAATCTTTTCGGCCTTGTATGTCTCTCTATGAGCGGGACCGCTGCGTTCATTATCAATATAGAATAACATACCCCTTCAGGATATCCGCCCCATTTCCTTATTGCAAATGTGAGGACCCCGCATAATATGCCAAAGATCACTTTTCCATTTTTTGTAATCGGTGAAGTCACATAATCTGTTGCCATATAAAAAGCTCCGAGAATCAGCCCTCCTGACAATATATAAAAAAGCCAATCCCCGTTAAACAGCCTGTCACCCATAAACGCCCAGCTTAAAAGGGCAACTGTGCCCATGTAAGACAGTGGTATACGGAACTCGATATATTTTTTATATAATAAATATACAGCTCCAACAAGAAGCGCTGCTATGCATACCTCACCAATGCATCCCCCTCTGTTACCTATCAGGAGATCTAAGTATGAAGGGATCGGGAAGCCAAAATCATGTTTTATGTTAGTAAGAGGTGTCGCGGATGTAAGCGCATCCACCTGCCACCTGGGGTTCTTAAATGTGACCATGTATGTAGGCCATGACGCCATAAGAAACGCTCTGCCTGCCAATGCTGGATTAAAGATATTTCTTCCCAGGCCGCCGAATGCCTGCTTTGCAACAGCAATAGCGAAAAAAGCTCCTATGCATATAGCCCATATGGGCAGATCCGGTGACACATTATAGGCTAAAAGCAGGCCTGTTAAACATGCGCTCCCATCATTAATGGGAACGGGCTTTTTCCTAAGCTTCAATATCGCTGCTTCTGTTAGAACACATGTGATAACAGAGGCAGCAATAAGATATAATGCCTTGGGCCCGAAAGCCCATATGCCCCATAGCCCTGTTGGGATAAGGGCGAGGATAACAGCCCACATAATGCCTTTGACTGATTTTCCTGAATAGATATGGGGTGATGATGTAACCTGAATCATATCTGACATGTTATTGCCCTCTTAGCATATTTTATCAGCTGCACAAGCGGTATATTCGAAGGACAGACATAGCTGCAGCATCCGCACTCTATGCAGTCTGCCGCATTTAACATTGTCGCTATTTCGAACCTGCCATATTCTGCTGCCTTTGCTATCTCTGTGGGGATAAGTTTTACAGGACAGCTCTGTTTGCACTTGCCGCATCTTATGCAGTATTGTTCTTTTCCAAAATCAGAATATTTTTTGCTCAACAAAAGTACGCCTGATACCCCTTTTATTATAGGTATGTCATCTGCATATTGAGCAATGCCCATCATCGGGCCTCCGATAATAAGTTTTCCAAGTTTTCCTTTTACCCCACCGCACTCATTGATAAGGGATGAAACAGGAGCCCCGATCCTCACCAACAGGTTAGAAGGCTTGTTTATGGCATCACCTGTAACAGTAACTACCCTTTCGAATAATGGTTTATTCAAATAAACAGCTTCATATATCGCATAAGCTGTCTGTACATTATCAACCAAGCAGCCTACATCAAATGGGAGTTTTAGTGGCGGCACCTCTCTTCCTGTCAAGGCCTCTATCAATTGTTTCTCGCCGCCCTGAGGATATTTGGTGGGCAAGGTTACAAGCTGCAAAGAACAGGTCTCATGCCGCAGGTTAGCAATGCCAGAACGCATGGCTTTAATTGCGGCAGGCTTATTGTTCTCAATAGCAATAATGCCGCTTTTGATGCCTATCACTTTCATAAGAAGCAGCATTCCTTTTATAATCTCCTGCGGCTTTTCCTGCATCAACCTGTCATCACATGTAAGATATGGCTCGCATTCTGCTCCATTGAGTATGAATGTATCTATAATCTTATCTTTCGGAGGGCTTAGCTTGACATGTGTCGGAAATGCCGCGCCTCCCATTCCTACTATGCCGGCAGATTTTACTTTTTCTCTTATCGCCTCTGAGGTTAAACTTTCGAAATTAATTTGAGAAGCGTTCTGGCTGTACTCTTTCTCATCTCTTTGATCTGAATCTATTATTACAGCCTCACAATACCCTAATACAGGATGGCTGGATTTCTTTATAGCCTTTACTGTGCCCGATACTGATGAGTGTATGGGTGCTGATATAAATTTTTCACTTTGGGCAATGAGGGTCCCTGTTTTTACGTAATCGCCTGGCTTGACAATAGCCATGCAGGGCGCGCCTATATGCTGCACTAAAGGTATAATGACCTGTGAGGGCAGAGCGAGCGGTCTTACCTGACTGTCTTTTGATAAATCTTTACAGCAAGCAGGGTGAACGCCGCCTGGAAAAGTCTTTTTAAGCAATTCTCAATCTCCTTATTCCCAATAGGCCTACTAAAACAAATACTATCCCCACAATAAGCAGAATATTAAAATTTCCTATGAACTCTGCCAGTATAGCAGATAAAAACATGAATATCAAGTACGCAAGATGCATTACAGCCTCTAATGACGAGAATACTTTGCCGTGGGCATCTTCAGGTATCAATTCATGAACTATAGTATTGGATGATATAATAACAGGCGATATTGCGGTCCCGAAAAAAAACGCTATAATGGCCGCTAAGACAAAGTTGGCAAACATATTCACAAATACAAGAAACTGCAGCAAAAATACACCCCCTAATAAAAGGCTCAATAATATTACCTTGAGCCTGGGCAGGTTTTCTCCAAGTTTCCCATAAGCAACAGCTCCTATAAAAAGTCCTGTTCCAAAAAACATTATTAACAGCCCCAGGTCTCTTGTTATGCTTGCCAATGAATTTTGAATAAACACTATCAAAACAACCTGGCTTGCACCCACGCCGCTTGCCAGGATAAAAAGCAACAGTATCACAAAATGCATCTTGCGCTGGCCTGCTATATGCCTTATGCCGTATTTTATTTCATCAAAAACTGACTTCTTTATAATATATTTTACATTACGGCCTATCTCATAAATACTTTCTTTTGCGGCCTTTACTTTTTCTTTGTTTTTTATAAATATAAGGAGGGCTGCTGAAAGAAAAAAAGTGAACGCATCTATAATAAGGCCCCCTCTTACACCTATTGACGGCAAAGCAACCAAAATACCCCCCAAACCAAAACCTAAGGCAGAGGCAATCATTCCTGTTATATGCATCAAGGAATTACCCTTAAGAATCTTGTCCTCTGGCAAAAGTTCAGGCACAATGGCCATTTTAGCGGGTATAAAAAAGCGCGTTACAGAAAATATCAAAAACACGATAATATAAACGGGAAAAACCGGCTTAAGCGTGGGGACAATAGCCCAATAAATTACTATTGCCAAAACAAGGATACCTCTTATAATATCTGATGCTATCATGGTCCATTTTCTGGACCATCTGTCTGAATAAACGCCTGCCACAGGACCTATTAAAAATACAGGGATTACAACAAACATGAACAGTTTTGCCATTTCATATGTAGAACCTGGTGCTTTTTTAGACACAAGGCCCACCAAGGCCATCATCGCGAACTTGTCGCCAAACTGGGATATTATCTGCCCAAGCCACAAAAATAAAAAATTCTTGGTTTTTAAAACTTCTCTTAATTTTGCCATAATTATGGTTTGTTGTAAATTTTGGAGCTGGCGAGTGGAATCGAACCACTAACCTGCGCATTACGAATGCGCTGCTCTACCGTTGAGCCACGCCAGCCTAATCAACGCTTATCCGGTGTGGCGCCCTGTCCTCCGAAGCCCCGTTACAAATTTATATGCCAACGTTAATCAGCAAAATTTGTAACGGGGCGAAGGAGGAAGCCACGCCAGCTTACTTATAATAAAATTAGTTATTTCTGCCCCAGCCGCATATGCCGTAGGCTTATCAGCCTTCGGCTGAGGCTGGTCCGCCTACTCCGCCTTCTCCGCCTTCGGCGCCTTCGGCGGATGCGGCGGAAACTGAGCTACATGGGCATAATATTAGATGACAGACTATTATTTAGCGTTAGTATATATGATAAGCAGCAAAAAATCAAATAAAAAAGGAGCTCTTTTATAATAAAGTGCTCCTTAAAATCATGGTGCCGAGGACCAGAATCGAACTGGTGACGCCGGCCTTTTCAGGGCCGCGCTCTACCAACTGAGCTACCTCGGCACATTTATTTGCCTGGATAAAATAACACAAACTTATTATAAATGCAAGAAAAATGCATGCATTAAAAATTATATGGATCTGGCTTACTGCTTTTCGCCTCTGACTATTACTATAAGGCCTTGCAGAATTATATACAGATCGAGCAAGATTATCTGCAATGGGGCCTTGTTTAAACATTTTTTTGCATATAGCCCATCTAAAGTATTGAGTGTCCTGCTTACGGGTTTATGCTTAAGCGCCATTCGCTGCAGGAGCTTTGCATATTTTGGGCGTCTTTTACAAGCTTGGGGTATACCTAATAATCCTGCTTTTATAACATCTCTATATATAAGGCCTGCCGCTATCTCCTGGTTGTGCTGATTTAATATATGAGGCCTTGGCCCCACAAAAGACATCTCTCCTTTTGCTATGTTAAAGAGCTGCGGCAATTCATCCATATACCATTTAAGGATCATCTTGCCTGCATGCGTTGTATGCAATGAGCCTGTGATACTTTTAGTATCTGGTTTGCTCTTTATCTCTTTCGTTGCTGCCATTGTCACTGTCCTGAACTTAATAATATTAAAAACTTTGCCGGCAGAGATCCTGGGCTCAAGATAAAAAACGCTTCCTGAATCTTCAGGAAAAAACAGGCCATCCAGCTTTACCCATAATATTATAAGCAAAAAGATAGGTGATACAAGAGCCAGCAAAAGACAAGCGGTAATCCTATCCAATGAATATTTTAACCTAAATTTTTCATTTAGATCTTTATAGGCTGCGATGTCTACCACGTCGTATCTTTCTATGAGCTTTTTTGCTATTGATGAAATATAATGCCCAGGCATATAATCCAAGCATCATAAGGCTTGCTATAATAATGGTGACAAGTTCATATACAGGTGGCGTAAAATAACAGGCTAACCCCAATAACATGCATGCTGATGTTGCCGCATAAAATACAAGTACAACGTCTCTATGCAGCATGCCTGCGCGTATTAGACGGTAGTGGAGATGCATGGTATCTGCATTGAAAGGGTTTTTTACCATTATAAGCCTTCTCATAAAGGTGAAACCAATGCTTAGTATAGGAATAAGCATTATCAGCATCGGTATTGCCAGAGAGATAATCGTTAACCGCTTGATCGATATCTCTATAGCAACAACAGCTAAAGTAAGACCTAAAAACAGGCTTCCAGAATCCCCTAAAAATAATTTTGCCGGGTAAAAATTATATTTAAAAAATCCAAGTATTGCTCCTAAAAAAAATGAGAGCATCACAAGCATAAAATAGTCTGCCCTGATAACAGCTATAATGAAAAATCCTGTTCCAATAATAAGGCTGATGCCAGCTGCCAACCCATCCAGGCCATCTATAAGGTTTATTGCGTTCATGATAAGAACTACCCACAGCACAATAAATACCGGACCAAAGATGCCCACAGAGATATCAGGGGCAAAAGGCATAGAGACTGTTTTGATGCTATACCCTGACAAAGCCAGGATTATGCCTGCCAATATCTGCAACATAAACTTTATTTTGTAAGAACTTCTTTTTATAAGATCATCGTAAAAACCTATTCCGAACACCAAGCTTGACGCAAGGAAAAATCCTATTATTTTTTTTGTATCAAGATATATAAAGTGCTTTTTTAATATAAATATAGCTGCAAGGATTATAAATAAAGTAGCATATAGAACTACGCCTCCCAAGCGCGGTATCGACTTTTTATGGAGTTTTACTCTCTCAACATATGCCTTCTTGCCCCATTTAAGCCTATCGCTATTATGTAGTAAGACATATGAGAATAGATAAGAAAAAGATGCCGCGATAAAAATAATAAAAAGGATATGTGGTTTCATCTTAAGATATCAGAAAAATTTCTGCTCCTGCCAGAATTCGAAGAATTTGCCCTGCTTGTCTATAAGCGCGTTCAAAGAACCTTCTTCAGCAACCTTACCTTTTTCAAGCACTATAATATTATCCGCGTTTTTTATAGTAGAAAGCCTGTGGGCAATGACTATAGTTGTCCTGTCCTTTACAAGTTCTGCTAAAGCCTTTTGTATCAAGCTTTCGGTGATCGAGTCAAGAGAACTTGTCGCCTCATCCAATATTATAATCTCAGCCTGCCTTAAAATAGCACGGGCTATTGACACTCGCTGTTTCTCGCCGCCTGAAAGCTTTACGCCTCTATCGCCTACATTTGTATCAAGCCCTTCCGGCAGTATTGCAACAAAATCAGACATCTCAGAAAGCCTTACTGCGTTGTTTATAAGCTCATCTGTAATATCTCCTTCTAAGCCATAAGTTATATTTGCTCGAAGTGAGGCATTTATAATAAAGGTCTCCTGGCTTACAAGTGCTATTCTCGACATAAGAGAACCCAATGAAAATTCCCTTATATCTATGCCGTCTATCTTTATCTTTTCAGGCGATATATCATAAAATCGCATGATAAGGCTGATAAGAGTAGTCTTTCCCGCGCCACTTGCACCGACAACAGCGGTAATCCTGCCCTTATCTATAGCCAGAGTAATGTCTTTTAGGGCAGTGATGCCTCCTGGATAAGTGAAAGTTAGCTTATCAAACTTTATACTCTCTTTTAATCCTGTAAACTCCCGCGCTCCGCATTGGACAAAAAACTTATCCTTATCACTGAACACCTTTAAGATCTCCTGCAAAGGGCCCTTGATCGATGCCAGGGAAACCCTTAGATTGTTTATTGTACTAAAATTGGCCATAACTCTTCTCACCAATAAAAAGAAGACCATGTACATGCTGATATCGCCTGTTCTCGCATCCACAAACAAAAATGTCATTGCTGTCACAAGCCCAAGAAGCATGCTTGTTGATACAACCTCCTGAAATGGTGTTATTAAAGCCCGCTTCTTAGCCATGCTAAATTCTATGCTGCGCAATTGTTCGCTTGCATGAGCAAACCATCTTTTTTCTTTTTCTTCTGACTGGTAAGCCTTTATAAGCGGTATGGACGAGAGGGAATTTGATATATTTTTACTCAGCATAGTTTGGGCCTCTACGAGATAGACCGAACTTTTTTTAATCTTTTTTATAATCCATGATATAGAATAATGAAATGCAGGGTAGGTTATAAAGACAAAAAGAGTGAGCTGCCATGAGATCAGAGACATCATAACAATATAAACAATCATGAACAACAATGCTGATAAAGTGCTTTGAAATAAATTAATCTGGCCGGCAATCGATCCTGAAAAACCTAAGAGTACGGTGTAAAGGTAGCCTGCATTTGTCTTGTCGAAAAATAGTTTGCCAAAACTCATATATCGTGCGTAAATTTTCTTTCTCAGATTGCTTGATAGTTTCTGGCTTAAGTGAGATGTTATAAGAGATGCTGCATACAAAAAAACATTCTTAAGTATAATCGCTAAAAAGATCATAGCAATAAGCAGCCCGAATATAACAGACTGCCTATCTCCTAAAAAGACAAGCCACGGCCCTATGATCCTGTTTAACAGAGGTATGCCCGTAACAAAGGTAAAGTTTTGTTGGAAAATACCTCTTATCACAGGTATCAAAAGCCCAAAACCTATGATTTCAAACAGCGAGGCAATAAAAGCTAAAAGGCAAGGTAAGGCAATATAGCGCAGCCTGATATCCATGCTATTGAAGAATCGCTTCAAGCGGGAAAGGGTTACATAGAATTTAGTATTCTTTATTCTCATTTTTATCATGCCGTATTCTTATATTTTACAATAAATTGGGGGATTTTTCTAAGGTTTTTTAAAATAACCGCGCATCGGGCCTTTCTGATCCCATACATCTTGCATATTGTGTAATCTTCATATATTTTTCTTAACAATGAAAAAATGCTCCTGTTGCTTATGCCGCCTATACGCATCTTTACACACATCCTGTGCAGATAATACATAGATAGCCTGTGCATGTATAAAAATCTTAAAATAATTTCATAATCCGCTGATATTTTAAAATCTGCATTAAAGTACCCGTATTTTTCATAAACGTTTCTTTTCACAAAAAATGCCGGATGCGGCGGCATCCACCCCTGAGATATCTTTGCCCTATCTCCTTCGTCTGCACGCCAATACCTTACAACCACATTGGGGTCTTGTCTTTTAACATAGACCAAATCCCCGTATACACAATCAGCGCCTGATTTTTCAAAGGTAGACACTATATCTTTTAAAATATTTTCATCCGCATAGATATCATCGCTATGTAAAATCCCGATAATATCGCCTGTTGCGATCTTCAGCCCTTTATTGATCGCAAAATAAACACCCTGGTCAGGTTCGCATATATAACGTGAGATCCCATGCATATGTCTTTTTATAATATTGCTTGTGCCATCACAAGAATCATTATCTACAACTATATGCTCAATGTCCTTATGCGTCTGTTCCTGGACGCTCTTAATGGCACCTTCTATATAATCCTTATTATTTAAAACTACAGTAATAATCGAAACTTTCATATTCTATTCATTTGCCTCAGCGAAGATATTAACTCTGCCTGATTTTTTATACTTACGCAAGAAACACATTATTATCTCATAATCTGCCATGATCTTCAAGCTAGTATAAAATAAACTGTGCTTTTTCATATATTTGCTGCTTTTATTTTTCTGCTTTATACACTCTCCATAATCCAGTAAAAACTCCGCAGGCAGCTGCAAGCCCATCTAAGAGATATAACACAAGCGCTAAAAGAAATATCCTTCGCTGGCCAGACCGATATAGGTAGTAAAGAAAAGGCGCGTCAAAAATAAACATTGTAGCTAACGACCCTAAAAGCGCAAACTTCCAGAATAAATGAGTGCCAAAAAACAGACCCAATAAACTTAAGATTACCAAAACGCTCACAACCGGCCTTAGATACCATGTTTTTTTATAAAACTGCGTTTGTGGGCGCCTTAATTCCAGGCTGATATTCTTATCGTGTTTCAGAAAGCGTTGAAAGACCAGTTGACGCACTGTTGTAGATTGATAACGAAAAAAGCTTATGAAGCTGAATTTCTTCTTATGGCGGACTTTAAAATCCGGGTCATGATAGATTTTAAATCCGTCTTGGCTGACTCTCAACCCATATT
>CAZBNF010000007.1:17323-24371 GCA_964493115.1 uncultured Planctomycetia bacterium
AAATCCGGGTCATGATAGATTTTAAATCCGTCTTGGCTGACTCTCAACCCATATTCAATATCCTCCCGGCGTGTAAACCGTGTATCAAAAATGTATTTTTTAAATATTTCCGTTCTTCCTGCCACACAAGCTGAATGGATAAAGGAAACGCATGTTTTACCTTCCTGATGAGCCCTGAATGAAAAAATCAAGTTTTTATACTCGCTCATGATGTTTTTATAGTAAGAATCCGGGTCATAGGAGCCCTGCAAAAAAGATATTTCAGAATTAGCATTAAAAAATTGATAAACTCTGGCCAAAAAATCATTTGGCACTAAAATATCCGCATCCAATAAAAGAATAATCTCAGCACAGGCTTGTTGAATACCGAGATTTCTTGCGCGTGAGACCCCTCTCTCTCCATCATTTGAAACTATTCGGATTGGAAATGAGGAGAGCCCTTCTAATGCGCCGTCAGTAGAATGATCATCCACTAAGATAACCTCAAAGGGACCAAATCGGGAATCGTAAAGGCTTTTAATGCTTTCTTCTATGGCGCCTTTGCCGTTATAGACCGGAATCACAACACTAATTATGGGTGAGTCTGTATTAGTCATATCTTAATGGGAAAATAGGCTTTTTATCATAATTTTAAATAACTGTTTCTTGCTAAAGATAAGGCTGGCTGAGGTAAAACATTCGTGTGTGCAAAAACATTTTCCATCAATGATCTTTTTCCTTATTCCAATAGCATGTTGGCTTTGTAAGAGCTCCTTCATATCGTAACCAAAATCACGAATATTGCCTATCTCATAATCAAGCGTTTCACAGGGAGCAACCTCACCCTCTGGATACATAACAACGATTTTATCTCCTGCCACGCAAGGAATCTGAAACTGGTTCGTTTTGGCTGTCCGCTCTCGTATTTTATGTGCTTTTAGGGTTTTTACATGCCTCATTTTATCAAAAAATGTTTTCTTATATATACTCATGTTTTCATTATATTGATCACACCGCTGTGCAAATTGATATACAAGATCTAAATCAATGCCCTTCTCATCAGTCACTTTTGTATTATCCCTGATTATGTTGCAGGCAATCGCATCCGGCTGCAGGCTGGAAAGATATTCAAAAAGGGGCTGCAGACGATCCTGGTTACTCTTCATCGCAGTAACAATAAAGCCAATACCAAGATTTTTTGAGCTCTTTTTTGTTTCCTTAAGGGCTTTGAAGGTTTTCATGGCTTTATCAAAAAGTCCAACACACTTACGGATTTCATCATGCTTTGCGTCTAAATCATCTATTGAAATACCTATCTCGATTCGCGTGTCAAGCGTAGCTGCCTTTTTTGCAAAATCAACTATTCTTTCAATAAAAAATCCATTTGACGGAATACCCACGTAGGAGGGCTTGCACTGTTTCACAAATGCCTCGACCAGTTCAAACAGATCTTCCCGGATAAAAGGCTCGCCGCCTGAAAGCCGCAAATATAAAAGCTTGCCCATCTTTGCCGCGATCTCTTTGATCTCATCAAGGGTTAGTTCTTGATGCCTCGGCTTATTCAGGCTCTCCCAATAAAAACAATGGTCACAAGCACAATTGCAGGCTTTTGTTACAAAATATATTAACGCCATGGGTGTAGTAACCATAGATATCCTCATTTTTCTCCACGCTTTTACCCTTAAACACGTTGCTCTATACTATAACAAAATTGCTCAAAACTAACACATCCATCCCCACTTTTTTAAAACAGTTTATGGCATCTTGCGGGGTATTAACAATCGGCTCGTTTTCATTAAATGATGTATTTAAAACAATGGGCACGCCGGTCTGATTCTCAAATTCTTTAATAAGTCTGTGATAACGCGTGTTTATTGAAAAATCGACTGTCTGGAGCCTGCCTGTTCCGTCTGCATGGGTAACTGCTGGTATAAGCTCTCTTTTTTCTGGCCTAATTGTAAATACCTTCTCCATAAAAGGCACAGGATAGCCCTCTTCAAACCACTCACCAACTCTTTCTACCAATATTGAAGGTGCAAAAGGCCTAAACCACTCTCTTTTTTTAATACGCGCGTTCAATATATCCTTCATATCCTTCCTTCGGGGATCGACTAATATGCTTCTGTTTCCAAGCGCCCGGGGGCCCCATTCAGTTCTTCCCTGAAACCAGCCCACAATCCTGCCTGCAGCTATTTGGCTTGCAACTGTTTTAAATAATTTTTCATCTGCAAGTTCCTGATATTTAATCTTATTTTCATCCAAAGCATCCTTAATCTCCTCCCTGCTGAAATCAGGACCCCAGCAGGCATTATTCATTATAAATTCCCTTGGGTTTCCTAGGACCTGATTCCATAAGTAAAAGGCCGCTCCTATTGCGCCTCCAGCATCATGGCCGCAGGCAGAAACATAGACATTTTTAAAAGGAGTATTTTTATAAATCTTGCCGTTTGCAAGGCTGTTTTGTGAGCATCCTCCGCTTAAGCAGAGATTGTCTGATTTTGCTCTTTTATAAAGATGGTTCAGTATATGAAAGAATGCCTCCTCGTACATCGCCTGCAAGGAGCAAGCTATATCCTGAAACCTCTTGCCTAATTCCTCGCTATCTTTTCTTGGCTCACCCAAAAGAGATATCAATTTATCTGAGAAGAGCCTCCCAATACTTGGAGACTCACTTAGCCATGTCATCTCTAAATTTACCCTGTCATGTAAAAAATATGTTGTGTCTAGCTCAAAGAGCCCGTTTTTTTTAAGCCTTAGGATCTGGTGCATCTTATCTAAATAGGTAGGCTTGCCATATGCAGATAAACCCATTACCTTGTATTCATCGCCATAATTTAAAAACCCTAAGAACTGAGTCAGTGCTGTATAGAATATGCCGAGTGAGTGTGGAAACTCTACATCATCAAAGACTCTAATTTTGTTATTCCTGCCAATCCCTGTCATGGTGCTTACAAAATCTCCAAATCCATCAACAGAAAGAAGGGCTGCTTCATCAAATGCAGATACAAAAAAAGCACTGGCTAAGTGCGCACGATGATGTTCTACCTTAGAAACCTTTACTCTTAAATCTGCTGGTTTTAAATTAAAGAGCTCTGCATAACTTGTCTTTATATCTAAGATCTTCTTATAATTATCAAGCCTGTCACAGAGAAAAGAAAATTTTGCTCTCTTAAAGATAGCCCTAAGAGCTTTCTTTGTAAACTTTGATAATGGGTTTCTTGATACAGCTATATAATCAACCTCATCAAAAGCAGTATTAGAATACGAAAGGCACCATTTGATACTCTCTGTAGGAAAACCAGCCCAATGTTTCATCCTGCAAAGGCGCTCCTCTTCTATAGCACAGATAAGCTTACCATCTTCTATAAGGCATGCTGAAGAATCCCCATGATAGGCATTGATCCCTAAAATCTTCATTGACTATCCCTTGCTTTGCAAATCTCTTTATCTACAAGTAGCCTATACCACAATCCCTGATAAAAATGGAAGATCATGCCCTGTCTTCCATCAAGGAAACCAAGTCTTAGAATATAGCGGTAGAAAAAATAGAGATATGCCCTTATAAACAGCGGCATCTTATAATAAAATCTGTAGCGAAGCCAATTCCTTCTCTCTATAGGGCTGCCAAACAAACCTGCCCTCATCATCCTAAACTCATTAGTTATCTCCTGCGCCTCTAAGGCCGCCCATCTTTTGTGCCTGTCTTTCCACTCGTTAAGCTCTGGATTGATAATATTTATAATATCGCCCTTTGTTTTAATTACATCTCCATTGATAATATAATTCTGGTCATAAAGCCGCTCTTCACTTCTGCCTTTTGTCTTTTTAAATAAACAGTTGCGATAAACAGGGTAATGCCCGCCAAATCTTATCCACTTTCCGCGAAAGACCGTCCTGCGGGCAGCCATAATCCCATCGATATTGGTATTGTCATTAAAAATCTCTTCTAAAGATTTTGCTAATTCAGCACTGATTCTTTCATCTGCATCTAAATGCAAAACCCATTCATTTTTTATAGGCAAGTTATCCTGTGCCCAGTTTCTCTGTTGGGCAAAGTTCTCAAATTTATTATAAAAAATCTTATCTGTGTAATGCCTGGCTATTTCCAGCGTCTTATCTGTGCTTCCTGAATCTATTAGAAATATCTCATCAGCCCGGCCTGCTACACTTTCAAGGCAATCCCTTATATTCTTTTCTTCATTAAGTGTAATAATAATTACTGATATTGGCAGTTTCATCGGCTAACCTTTAATATTTCCCCAAATTCTTCAATCATTTTATCCGCAACCTTATCTATATCATAAAATTCATTCACAAATAATTTTCCCTTATCCGCTATTTCTTTTCTTAAGTTCTCATCATTTAGAAGTTTCTTTATGCCCTTATACACGCTTTCGGTATTAGCCTCGACTATTATACCACTGTTTCTATCTTTAACTTCTCTGTAAATTCCTACCTTATCAGAAATAACAACCGGTAACCCGCAGGCCATTGCCTCAATTACAGACATGCCAAAGTTTTCAGAGTAAGATGAAAGTACAAAGATATCGCTGCCTGCATAGGCCTGGAGTTTTTCCCTGCCGGAAAGTACGCCCGTAAAAATAACTTTGTCTTGCAACCCTAATCTATCTATTAAGTTTGCAACCCTTATCCTGTAGCCCGCGCCATCTCCTCCTGCTATAACCAAATGCAGGTCTTTACGCTCTCTGGAAAACGAATTGAATGCCTTGACTAAGATATCAAGGCCTTTCTTCCAGCTTATTCTTCCTAAGAAAAGTATAACTTTTTTACCCTTTAAAACAGGGTATTTTAAGCGCAGCTCATCTTTACCAGGTAGATTTTCAAACCCTGCTAAGTCGATCCCATTAGGCACCACAATGGCTTTGTTCCTTAGCCCCAGCCGGTTATGGCACTTCTCCCTTTCATCGCAAGAAGTATAGTGAATAGCATCTGCCTTCTTTATATTTTTTTTTGCAAAAAGCTCATAATATAGCCGCTTTTTAACTATCTTTCTTCCGTAAGTCTCAGGATAAAGCATGCCTCTGGGTGAAACAATATAAGGCTTATCAAATCTCCTGCAGATAGAGGGGGCCACAACAACCGGATAGTTCCAGATTGACAATATATAGACAAGATCGAAATCTTTGATATTTTTTTCTAGTGCTTTACGCAGAGGCGCACTAAATTGCCAGCCGGTTGGCCCCAGAAACTCGAAGAATTTACTAAACCCAAAGTACCTGACCTTAACACCGTCGACGATCGTCTCTCTATCAACAGCGACCTTGCCTTCAAGCCCCACATTGGTAGTGTATACAGTAAGGTCTATACCCTTCTTTACCAATACCTTATTTAAATTATGGCTGGAAAATACCGTTCCGCCAAACTGCGTCGCTGGCCAATAACTTGGTATGACTTGTAATAATCTCATATTAGATTCTTTTCTATCCATTTCCTTAAGACCACAAGGCACCACTTTCGATACCATAAATCTAAAGAAATCTCTTTCGGAGCCTCTACCTGCAATAAATCTTTCTCCCAATCTTTTTCAATCCACTTCTGAAACGGAAATAAAAATCCTCGCTTTGGCCGGTTATACACTTCCTTGGGCAATTCCGGCACCGAATTAACCAGAAGCCTCTTGTTCGGCAATATGCGCATATTGCTTGGAATCGTAGATATGTCCTCAAAAAACGTCCGGTCAATAAAAGGAACCCGCATTTCTACCCCATGCGCCATGCTCATTACGTCGCTATCTCTTAAAAGCTGATTCCTCATATAATAACTTAATTCCAGGTAAGATATTTCATCTTTTAAACCGGGGAAATTCGCAGGCGCATCTATAAAAGAAGAAACTGGCGTAGAACCGGAAACATGCTGTGCCATGAGCAGCTTGGATTCGCTTTCCGAAAATATGCCTCTTAAAGAACAATAAGCATTCATTGCTGAGGGTTTTTTCTTAAGAAAATCAGCCACGCGCCTTGTATGCGGCTTGCCTAATTGTTCCAGCGCTCTTGAAGCAACGCCGGACAGCTTAAAAGTATGCAAAATATTATTCCAGCGAATCATTCCGGGAACCTTATAAAACGACGGATATCCGCCGAATAACTCATCGCCTCCCAATCCGGAAAGGAGCACTTTCGCGCCGTTTTCCCGGGCGATCTTTGAGATGCAATATGTGTTAAAACCGTCTATGGTCGGCTGATCGACGCTATTCAGGAACGACTCGAACAATTTCCTCGCTTCCTGCGCGGTTATCATATATTCGGTATGAATGGTATCAAATTCTTGCGCCACTTTCTTAGCTATGGGTCCCTCGTTCCAGCCCGGCTCTTCGAAAGTCACGGTATATGTCAACAATCTCCCCTTTTGAGTCTGTCTGGCCAAGGCTACTAATGCGCTTGAATCAATGCCTCCACTTAAGAATATCCCAACAGGCACATCGCTTACAAAATGGCTCTTTATGGAGTTTACTAATGCAGTGCGCACTTTTTCACGTGCCTCTTCCAGAGTTGTTCTTTGCGGATTAAACTCGATCTTCCAATATTGCTTTGGAGATTCCAACTTGCCGTTTTGCCATCTCATCCAGTGTCCTGCCTGCAAACTAAAAATGCCTTCAATAATAGTATATGGCTCAGGCACAGAGCCGCTTAAGAAATACCCGTTTAAGCCCTCTTTACTTAATTGTCTTGGGGGAATTTGCGTAGCTAATATTGCCTTGAGTTGAGAAGCAAACATTAAGCTAGAACCTTCTTTAAAATAATACAGCGGCTTAATGCCAAATGGGTCTCTTGCAAGGAAGCAGCTCTTCTCCTGTTCATCCCAGATCGCAAAAGCAAACATCCCTCTTAATTTATCAAGGCAACCAGCTCCTTCTTGCTGATAAAGTTTCAAGATGACCTCTGTATCAGAATTTGATTGGAAGGTCTCTCCTTTTTGCTCAAGTTCAAGGCGTAGAGCTTTAAAATTATAAATCTCGCCGTTATATGTTATCCAAAAACGCTTATTAAGAGATGACATCGGCTGATGTCCGGCTTGGCTTAGATCTATTATAGACAGCCTCGTGTGCGCC
>CAZBNF010000008.1:0-24077 GCA_964493115.1 uncultured Planctomycetia bacterium
GCTTTCACATACCCTATAAGCCTTATATAGTTTTTCATATATTCCGATAGTTATGAGAACAGGGTTTTATAATAAAGTTTACTGGCAGACGGGCCTGTTCCTTAAGGTTAAAAATCGTGTTATTTTACCATAAGGATACCATGGTTGTCGAGTTAAATGTATTTATTCATTCAGCACAATAGGCTATTGACAACAGCGCAGATTTTTGTTATCATAAATCAAAATAGAAAGGGGGATAAACAATGAATATGTTAAAAAATATCTTTGCATTGCTAGGAGTACTTTTACTGATATACTCTATATTAGGAAAGTTTATGGGCGGGCCCAGTCTTGGCTTAGGCATAATAGGTGTTTCAGCGCAATCAGGAATTTTAATTGCTAATGCTTTTATGCTAGTCTCAATACTTATCAGAGATGTAAAGAAATAAAAATGATTTTAAGAAATAGCCGCTTTTTGCAAGAAAATCGCTTCGCGATAACTCTTAGACGATTTTCAGTGGTTGGAATTGTGTTTTGAAATTCCATACCATAAACTTACATTTGCTTGATTGGACAGCTAATATTTTCTAATATTAGCTGTCTTCTTTTACTCTCTCTATATACATACCCTTTTGAACTGGTTTTTCTGAATCAGATCTTCTCTCTTGCCGCTCTCTTATGTTCGTCCTGTCCGCGTTATTATACAAGGCAGAAATTGTAAGGCCTACAAATATGCCTATGATAGTTACAAGCCATGCAGGAAGCTGCATACGCTGGTCTGGAATATACGCCTGATCTATAAGAGATATCTGTTCTGATCTTATTGAAGGGGCGAGATAGGTATCTATCTTATTGACAAAAGCGGTATATATGTTTATCTTCTCCTTCAGATCATCTCTATACACACTATATTCATTTAATTTTTCATCTAAAAGGCCTATCTTATCCTGCTGAGCTTTTACTAATCTCCTCTGATTCTCTAATTTGGATAAAAGAACGTCATATTGCAGCTTACTTTTATTTATGATAAGCTCTATGCGTGCTTTCATTGAAGCATCTATTCTCTTGTTGTCATCTATTAATTCTTTTATCTGCGGGTGGCCAGAGAGATATTTTTCAGAAAGACCGTCTATCTGCATTTGATTATTTCGGTATTGCTGTTTTAACATTGCGTGTTCTTCGTCGCTTAAGACATCTGGCAGCTCATCAGATTTTACTCCTGATTCTAAAAGCTTCTGTATGGCCAGAAAGGCTATCTCTGCCTCAGACTTGGATTGCTCAAGGGCCCTTACCTTTTCATCAAGCTCCGTAAGGTGGTTTTTCGCATCTTTATACTCTGTCTCTATATCTACAACGCCTGATTCTTTATTAAAAGCCAGTAGCTTATCCTGTGCAGCATACAGTTCTTCTCTTACGCCTTTTGCCCGGCTTTGAAACCATTCAACCATATCTTTTTCAAATGAGAACCTCTCTTCAAGTGAGTCTTTTATAAGTATCTTGCATGCTGTATTTGCGATCTGAGCTGCAAGCTCTGGTTTTTGAGAAACCACGGTTATCTCCAATATATCTGTTCCTGGTATGACTTTTGCCTTTACCATCGACCGTAATTTAGAGACAGCGTTTTTTTCGCCAAAAAAAGATTCCAGATGAAGCTGTTCTACGATCTCTTTTGCAAAACTATTAGTATCTATTATCTCTGCTATACTATATATATCTCTATTTACATATTTATAATTTAATACCTTATCGTTTTCAGCGCCATAATCTACATTTATAGAGACCATTACCTTTGCCTTAGCCATATATGGCAAGAGATTTGACGCTATTGCAGATATTAAAAAACAGAGGCTTATGGTTATAGCTGTGATCAGTAATGTTATTTTTGGCTTCTTAAAAATTACCCTGTAAATACGCTGAACCTTCATTATGCTTCCTCCTTAATATGCAAGTGTTCTTCCGATATATAAACTGTCAATCGCCTGCTCTATGCCTTGTACCTCTATCATATCTTTGCGTTCCTCGCTGGCCTTTTACAAAACCAGACTCCGCATCTTTTATCTCCATATGCCTTAAGCCTCGCGCCTCCGCATCCAGCTCATCCAGAATATCTTCTCTGACAGGGCCGCGAAAAAGTATCTTCTGTTTATTAAGCTCGAATTCCTCAAATTCAAGGGGAAAATCTTTATTAAAATGTATTTCTGAAGGAGTTACAGCAATATCGAACATAGCGGGTAATATCGGGATATTGGCTATTCTTGCGCTTTCAACAGAATATGTTATATAGTTTTTACGCTTGGCATCGTCTTCCCATTGCGGCGGCCTCAAAGAGACTTTCTTAAAAACACCCTCTATAGAGATCTCTACTGGCGCTGTTGAACCAAATCCTATAATAGTATTTAACGGTACCTTTCCAGTAGCCCTAAGCCGGCTTTCTCCTAAAAATTCGACAGATACGTCCTTTGCGGTAGTACCTTTATCTTTTAAAAACCAGTCTTTCACATACTTGTTAAGCCTCTTTTCTGTAAGATCTATTGTGCCATAATCACCTTTTACCATCTCTTCCTGTATTACAATATCTTTTACGCCGTCAGTTACACGCTTGGTAAAACGGACCGCCGAATCAGAGACGATCTCTTTTACTTTTTTTGGCAGAAACCTGGAAAACCATGGCGTAGCAAATATACTCTTTTCGCTTTCTGAAACACGGTGTAATACATCAATGTCAATATATTTACTGACAAAAGAGGTTCCTGGATAGGAAAATGGGCTGGCAGGAAACTCCATTCTAAGTTTTTTAAATATCTCTTTTGCTTTAGACAGATGCTTTAAGTCAAAAAGATAAATCGACCCCTGTTGAAACATTACATGCGGCACCAGAGAAGAATCTTCATTCTCCTCGATAAACTGCTCCATAAGTGAGCATGTTTTTTCAAAGTCACCTTGCTGCCTGTAAATAGCAGCTAATTGAAATTTGGCCTGCATCTTCAGAGAATCGCTTGCGGAAGATTCATCGATCTGCTGTAATAAGTTTTTGCTCTCTTCTATTGCCCCGAGCATGCTTTGGCATGTAGCCATGCGGGAATAGGCCTGGTCTGAAATTCTATTATCTGCAGGCGTCTCTATTGTTTTTTTGAAACTCTTTATCGCATTTCTAAAATCATAAGCTTTTAGCTGCAGAAGGCCTGCTTTATAATATAGCATCTGCTTCATAGTTTGATCTTTTGTTGTCAATGCCTTATTTAAAACAGAATCTGCCTCAGTAATCAGAGCTGGCATGTTAGCAAGTGCGGATTTAAGTTCTTTTGCTATTGTAGCCTCCGGAAGGTTTGGAAAATCTTTTGTAACATTTTCATAATAATTTTGCGCCTCGCTTATTTCTCCCTGCTTGTGCAAAAGATATCCCAGGCGTAATATCAAAGAAGGGGTCTCTGCCTTACGAGGAAACCTGTTAATCATATCCTTGTAAGCCTTTATCGCCTCTTTATAATCACCTGCGCTCTCATATTTTGTGATCTGATCCAGAAGTTCTGGTTCTATATTTCCTGAAGGCCTCTGCTCTTTTGCTCTCTTAAATGCTCTATAAGGGGCTTTTATGATGGGCATTAACCTGTCTGCCCATCTCAAGATAATCGGCCTTTTCTCTTGCCTCTCCTTTACAACCGTTTCCAGAACAACCCTTACATCAGCAACCGCTCTGTCTGTCGTAGATGTCTGTAATATATTGCTGGTATACTCTAAATCTATAAACTCCTTTACGGCCAGCACCTGAGATGACAACTCCCCTATGGACTGATATTGCATAATGGGGCCTATATATGATACTGTGGATGTTGTCTGTGCTAAGGCGACACTGGAAAGAGATAGCTTCAGCATCTCGAGATTTCGGTCTACAAGAAATGTGTTGTATAATAAAAAAAATAAAACCAGCAACGAGATAAAACTCAGCGGCTTTATAAAAATTGCCAACAAAACCCGTTTTTTTATAGGGGCTAATGTCATTATACTTTTAAGTTTAAAGCTTTTTTAAGCCTGCCCTTGTCCGCTTCTTCAAGCGGGGCAGATATGTAAATATTAGTCTGTTTTGACAGGTCAACTATCCTGGGACAGGGGAGGCGTTCTATATTCTCATTGAACATAATATTTAATTTTGGGCTTAGAGGTGACCCTGGGGTCACATCAATGACCAATCCTATCTCTTTTGTATCCAGCCGCACCCATGTACCAGGCGGATATACGCCTATATTATCAACTAACGCCTTGATAATAGACTGGCCGAAACTGGTTTTCATCTGCTCTATGATATTTTTAATAGCCAGGCAGGGCTGTAAAGTACTTTTATACGGGCGCGGGTGAGTCATGGCCTCCAGGGTATCAACCAACCCTATTATCTGAGCGTGCTCGTTTACGTCCATATCCGAAGAGTTTAACCTCTTATGGTGCGCTAGTATAACCTCCGACATTTTTTTATCCAAACCGGGCATTTGCTCAACAAATTCGCAGCTTAACTGAGGGTGCATGTCTACCTGTTCGCGTTCTTGTTGATTAAGTTTTGCCGGCCTAGACGTAATTTCCCTGAATTTCAACATACCAATATCATGAAAAAGAGCTGCTGTTGCCAGGCTACTAAGATCTGACATATTATAGTTCAGCCATACTCCGATCATTACAGATAAAAAAGTAACATTAACAGAATGGCTGCACAGGTAATCCCCTTCTTCATATCTCATAAACAAATCCATAATCTCTACACCATTTAACCGAAGCTCTGAAACAATTTTTTTTATCAATATATCTAAAGAATCAGGTGAAGGTAAAATATTGAAATCAATACTAGCCCTGCTAAAAATCAATTTTACGTTTTCCAGGCAATCATTGTAAATACCTTCTATGATTTTACCTTTTTCTTCTACTAATAACTTATCTTCTGTCATAAGCCTTCTCATGCAAATGCTATTATGGCCACTCTCTTTTTTATGTGGTATATAATCAGCCATCCGCCCTTTTGATGGCTTTACATCTCTTAGCTTTACCATATCTGTCATTTTCATCTTTGTTCCTCCCCACCAAAATCGTTAACCAGCCTATCCCTTATCGAGGCCGAACCTTGAACCTAAAACTATTATGTATTTATGTCCTCCACCGCCTCTTGGGCTGTTTCCTCATCAACTATCTTTTTCTTATCTATCATAGCCTGCATTAAAGACAGTTCGCAATAAGTATTTATCTTGCGCGGCACACCGCCTGAATTGATTGCTATCAATTCGCAGGCCTCTTTTGAAAACAATATTTTTTGTGCGCCTGCGATCTTACACCTATGCTCTATATAGCGGGCTGTATCATCCTGCGCCAACACATTGAGGTGAAAAGAGATTGCCATCCTCTGCCTGAGTTGTGGCAGCCGGTTGATTTTCTCGCGTAATTCCGGCTGGCCTACAAGTATAAGGGTCAATAAAAACCTATCATTGAGTTGAAAATTTAAGAGAAGCCTGAGCTCTTCAAACATTTCCTGGCTATTAATAGCCTGCGCTTCATCAACTATCACGACAACGTCCTTATTCTCCTCTTTGCTTTTGTATAATATGTCATTTATTTTATGAAGCAGATTAAGCTTGGTGCCTTCATAATCTCTTCCTTCAAGCTGGTATATAATCTCTTTTAAAAAATCTTCTGCGGATAGTGATGGGTTCACTATAAGAGCAAGCCTGTAACGACTATCATCATGCAACAATTCTTTTACTATAAATCGGGTAAGAACAGTTTTGCCGCTGCCGTATTCGCCTGTCAAAAAGCCAGCCCCTTTTCGTTCTTTAATAACATAATATAAGCGCATCAGCGCTTCCTCGTGATGAGCAGAATTATAAAAAAACCTGGGGTCTGGCGTGTTTTCAAAGGGTTTTTCTTTTAGATTCCAGTGTCCTTCATACATCTGTAAAGACCATCCCCATATAATGAACTTTTATATTTTCAAACTTTTTAATAATCTCCTTAAGCGCAGGGTATTTTGATTTATGCTTTCTGACAACTATCAGCGTAGAATCAACTATGGGTATCAAATTTAGCGCATCAGGGTGTTGCTTTATGCCGGCAGAGTCGATTATAAGTATGCCGTAGTCTTTTGCCAGCTCCTTAAAGAGCTCTTTTATTCTGCCTGATCCTAGCAGGCCAAAAAGATTTTCTGTCTTGCTGCCGGACAGCAGTAGTTTTAAACGGTCAAGCCCGATAATATGTTTATCTTTAAGTTTTAATGTTCCAGACAGCAGAAGGTCTGTCATATTCCTTACACTTTCTTTTTGATTGATGCTGCCCCTTAAAAGATCCGAGAGTCCTGGGGTATTTCCGTTCAGATTAAATATCGTGCCCAAAGCTGGATTATAAAAATTTGTATCTACCAACAAAACTTTTTCTCCATTTTTAACACATATCAAAGCAAGGTTGTAAGCAATAAAACTTTTTCCTATTTCGGAATCAGAGCTTGTTATTAATATAGACTTATTGGACATATCACCCTTAAACGTATCTACCTTCAAGAAAGTATAGATCTGTTCAATTTTCTTAATAGCCCGTGAAAAGCGCGTATTTGACATCAACTTCTTTGCCAAGCCAGGCATATCCTTTTTACTAGTTTTTATAATCGGCACCTTACCTATATCAGCTATGACAGAAACGCCTAGCCTGCTTTCAGCCTCATCTGATGCATGGATTCTATCATCCGCGATTTCTGTTAAAATACATAGCAAAAATGCAACTATTAGACTGCCTGAAAAACCCCAAAGATAATACGACTGCCTGTTAATCCCCAGCGGCCCCTTAGGCGTTGCCGCTTCTTTTTCGATTTCTGCCTGCCATGGGCTTGGCTGTTTCTGGAATTGATCATATACCTGCTGATACCCGCTTCTCCTGGAGGCAAGTTTGGACTTTTCTATTGCTACAATCTTTTCAAGCCTTTCATATTCTGAACTCATATCAGGGGCCGCCCGGAGCTGAGCATCTAAAATATCTATTCTGTTTTTTACAGTGATAACATCAGGATGCTGCTCCGTAAAAGTCTTCAATAGCTGCTGATATGCCATGTTGGATTCTGCAAGGGCCGCCTTAAGCTCAACCCTTCTCTGGTCGGACTCCATATTCTCTTGTTTCGATTCCCTTAAATTTTTCTCCGCTAAACTTAGGCCTGCTTCCAGAGCTAAGATATCATCTGAAAGCAGCTGCAATTTTTCTTTCTTGGATTTTTCCAATTCTTCTATCTTATTTCTCCGTTCATTTATAAAATTGTTGCTTACAAGGTTAACAATATCTTTAGATACCTTCGGGTCTTCTGATACAAAGATAACAGACAAGGTTCCATATTTTTCAAAATCAATTTCGAGATTATTTATTATATAGTCTCTGCTATACCCTCTCAATTCACCTGTTAATTTCTCTAAAAAATCTTTTTCCATTATCCGTTTTGCCTGGAGTTCAGGGCTGAATGAGCCTTCTTTGCCAATAAAAACAACGCGGGCTTCTGCTTTATAATATAGCTGTTTTCCTTCTACAAACTTAAAGACGATAAGAGACATGGCCAAGGATACAATCAAAAATATTGACCATCTTTTTTGTATAAATAAATATATTTTACGCATATCGGTATACTCTTGTATTTTTAATTGTTGCCTGCATCGCGGTATGTATGATCTATAAAGTCATATTGTGTGGCCTTAATACCGTAATAAGTCGTAGCAGCACCCAAAAGTGGGGCTATCTGACGGAGGAAATATGCTACATTACCTACAAAACTTCGTGGCACAAAAACAATATCTTCTTTTTGGACATATATATTCTCGCGCAGGTTACCTTTGAATATATCTATGACATTTACTACAATTACATCTGTATGATTGTTAAGATCCCCTCTTATTATAAGGACACTTTTAAGGCCTGCTGATTCCATATATCCGCCGCATAGGGCCAGTACTTCCATTATTTTTATCGGTTCAGTAAATCTTATAATGCCTTTGTTGCCAACTTCTCCAAGCACTATAATTTTTTTCCCGCCAAACGAAGACACAATTACAGATACCTGCGGGTTTTTGATATATATTTTAAGTTTTTCCGAGATGTCGGAAGCTAAACTCTCTATGCTTCTACCTGTGGCAACAACATCACCTATAAGGGGAAATGATATCTTGCCATCAGGCCTTACTACTACATTTTTTTGAAGATCCTCAACCTGCCAAACTGATATCTCAAGGACATCACCTGCATCAATCTGGTAACTATCGAAAGTCCATTCTTCGACTTCGAGATCAGAAGCTCTTATTATCCTCATTTGGCCTATATCGGGGTTATCGTCTGTTGTGTTTTCTGCTGCAATTGCCAAGCGACATGCAGACAACACTGTTATTAACATATAAAAAACTACACATTTTATGACATCCATAAAAAATTCCCTTATCATCTATCTTCCAAACTATTTGATGTTCTTTCCGTAATAACCGTAGTGATCGCCGTATTTATACCTATATCTTAAATATCCTCCCGCGCCCGCATCTACTTTATTTAGAATAGTTCCCATCAACTTAATATTTGACTTTTTTATTATACTATAGGCCCTTTCTACTGATTTTTTACTTGCAATATGCACAGATACTACAAAAACTAACGCATCTACTTTTTGTGCTATAATAAGAGGGTCAGTTACAGCTAGCACTGGCGGGAGATCGACATAGATAATATCAAATGCCTGCCTGGCTATCGATATAATCCTGTCCATGGAAGGACTGCCGAGTCTTTCTGCTGGATTATCAGAGACTGATCCGGCAGGCATAATACTCAAATTATCTATTCCTGAATCCAAGAAGGTTATATTTTCAGGCAATAAAGATTCCTCTTCGGATAGCAAATCACTTAACCCTTTTTCATTTTGCATGCCAAAAATCTCGCTTGCCCCGTGCCTTCTTAAATCACAATCAATCAATAATGTCTTTTTATTTGACTGCGCTGTTAGGGCCGCGGCATTGGCAACAATAAAACTCTTTCCCTCTCTTGGTATTGAACTTGTTAACCCGATAACTTTTATACTTTTACCGGGGTTTAGAAAGAGTATGTTGGTACGAAAGCATCTTATGGCCTCTGATGCAGGGGATGATGGATCTGAATATACTATTAATTTATTTTTTGTTCCGCTGTCATTGACATCACCCGTATATTTCCTTGGCGCATACAAAGGTATTGTAGCTAATACAGGCAGATCTATAAGTTTTTCCAACTGTTCAATGCCCTTGATACTGGTATCTAAAATCTCCATTATATAAACCACTACGCCACCGCAGATAAGGGATATAAAAAATGCCGCTAAAATATTTTTTTTAAAGTCTGCTTTTTTAGGGGAATGAGGCACCTTGTGCGGCAGTACCACCCTTATCTCCGCATAATGCTTCAGCTTTTCTCCGAGGTCAATCTGATACATTGTTTTGGATAAATCGTTGTAACTATCACGTTTTAATATAATGTCTTGTTTAATCATACTATATTTAATAAGTTTTTTATAAAAGTTTTCCTGGGCCAGATTAGACAACTCTTTTTCCTGAACAACAAGCTCTTCCATGTTTGTCTTTAGTTCGATAATTACCTTTAATATATCTTTATCGATTTTTTCATTTATATTTTGCATCTCACCACGAAGCCTGATAACCTCGGGATGAGCCTCTTCATTCATCTGAAGGGTTTTATTTAATTCAGCTTCTTTTTCAACAAGCCCATTTCTCAGATCAACATCAATAAGATCGGGGTATTTTCTGGCAATAACAGCTATTGCCCTTAGATTGTCAGACTTTGATAATTCAGCTACAGAATATATAAATCTGCTTAAAACCAAAATCTCATCCCTTAGCTTGATAATTTTTTCATTAAGCATAGATGACACAATAACATTATCATCTATACCTGATAGTAAGTCATACCTCTCAACAATCTTTATTGTTTCCTCGTTTTCAACTATAAAATCCGCCAATTCATTTTCTGCATCAAGTAAAGCACTATGAGCACGATCTATCTGATCCTGAAAAGTTATGAATGCGTTATCGAAAAAAGTTTTTTCTTCGTGAGCTTTTTGTAGCTGATAAGCCTCGATCACAGCAGATACGGAATCGAATGCTTGCTGAGGGCTATCAGCTGTTACTGATATTTCAACTAAGCCTTGGGATCCGCTCCTGACATCTACGCCTGCTAACTGCTGCTTATCATAACCATACTTTGTCCTCAATAAACCTGCTGCCGCGTTTAAAACTGATTCACTTTGTAAAACGGTTATTTCATCATCTATCGTATATGTCCGCTTTATAGTGTCACCAGCCTGTGTTTTTACCTCCAGCGTGGCAGGGCCCATCATGATCCTGGTAAATGATTTATAAACAGGCTTTTCTTTCATTGATTTGTTATACCCATAGTAGGTAGCTAATGAGAGCACGACAAAAAAGACAGCTGTAAAAATCTTCCATCTTCTTAATCCCACAAAAAACCAATCTATGACATTTCGATCTTTATCTTCCTGCATGTCTTCTACTTCAGCCATGATATCCCCTATAAATAGTATAATTATATATTATAGCATAGTACAATTTATTATACTGTAGAAACCATACGAGTGTCAAGGGAGATAAAGGTAATTACTAATTAATCTACATGGGGGTTGAGTGTTGCTGCGGGCGCCACAATCCATATTGCGGATTAGTTTGCTCTTATTACGGTATTAGCTATATACGGCAGAATAGAATCCGCCATTGCCCGGATTTCTTCTATTGCGTATGGCTTCAAGGAAAGAAACGCGGGATCAAGCGTATCTCTTGGTACAAACTGCTGAAGACAGTATTTTTTTGCATTCTTAATAGCTCTTGCAATTGACGCGATATTTTCTTTGTTGATTATGCCGGGGACAACTGTAGTACGGAATTCGTAATCAAAATCGGAATTTAAGATAATATCCTTTGACCGTATGATTCTCTCTATATCAACCTTACATCGTACAGCATTCTGATAATCTTCTTCACGCAGAGGCGCCTTTATATCCATGGCTATATAATCAACCATATGGTTATTGATAACTTCTTTAAGCAATTCTGGATTCATACCATTGGTATCCAATTTTACCTGAAAGCCTAAGCCTTTTATAGCCACTATAAGCTCCACAAGGGCCCCATTATACAAAGATGGTTCGCCGCCTGTTATGACAACACCGTCTATCCAGCCCTTTTTTTGTTTTAAAAATCCGGCTATTTTATAAAACGGTATTGTATCCATACTGTCAAAATCTTCGACCAATACTTTTGAGTGGCAAAATCCGCATCTGAAATTACAATTTCCTAAAAAAAGTATGGAGGCAATCTTACCATCCCAATCAATAAGAGTTGCCTCCTGAAATCCCTTAATAAAAGGGAAGTGATTTTGGCTTATTTCGCTATCGGTGTTATTGGATTTTAAACTTACACTCATTTATTTTAGGTGGGTCGCGAAATCTACAGTGTTAGGTACTTCACCATCCCAGCGGGCTAATACATTCTCATCTTTTTCAATAATAGTGGTTGGGATTTTTAATACATCGCTATAAGCACCTTCTGTCATGCCGTCAACTGTATCAAGGTCATAAAACTCGAGAAGTGTCTCTGGCAAATCATTGTTTTTTTTCAGGTAATGAGCTATTTTATTTTTTGTCGTCTCACATTTAGCACAGTTCTTTTTCCCAAAAACCTTGATCTTCATTTCTTATTGGCCTTTCCGAATATTATCTTACACAGCGTAATTTTTCGGGTTCATTCTTCTGTCAGAAAGTTCACCTAGCTTAGACTTGTTCCAGTTGTTTATACGGCTATAGTAACCTACAATACGGGTCATACCATATACATCATCGGAACTGCAAGCCCTGCAGGCATCATGCAGGCCGTTGTCTCTTTTGTGGCAAGAATTGCACACCGTAAATTCCGGAGATATGGTAAGCTGCGCGGTTTGAGTTTTTTCAAATGTCTTTTCTACAAGACTCATTACTGCTCCTTTTGAAGGTAATTTCTCGCCGACAAAGGCATGTGTTATAGCGCCTGACTCTATCATGGTATGAAATTTTGCCTGCTTCTGTATCCTTGACATAAGGTCTATAGGGGCATTTGCCGCGAAGTGTATTGAGTTGGTATAATAATACATATCGTTTTCCATATCCCCTTTTATCACATTTGCTGTCTCTTCAGGATATTGTCTTAGGTCAACCTTGGCAAGCCTTCTTGCAGCGCTTTCAGCAGGGGATTCTTCCAGAGAAAACTTAAGGCCTAATCTTTTTTCTGCTTCTTTTGCGCGAATATACATAAAGGATATTATCTTAATGCCAAGCTTGAATATATCATCGCCTTCATGCAACTGCCTACCTGTTATATGCTGTAAACATTCATTAAGCCCTACCAGGCCTATTATATAAGTGGCCTTTTCAAGGTCAATATATGGCCTCCCATCAAGGGCAATCTTTCCAACTTCCCACATTGGAAGATTCGGCTTTGACATTAACTGGTTTATAAATTCTTTTTTCTGGATATGGGCCTTGACAGCAATCTCCATACACCTTTCTATTTCTTTGTATAAACCTTCTATGTTTCCTCTGCCCGCACGGTATGCTGCCTGCGGAAGATTTATTGTCACATTCTGGAAACCACAGAAACGCATGGATTCAGGGTGTTCTATCATATAGTTATCCTCTATCTGTGTCCTTAAGCGGCAACAGGCAGAGAGGGTCACCTCGTCTCTATCAAAGACAAAATAAGGTGCCCCGTTCTCACTTGCAATCTGGCATGCGTATTCAAAAATCTCTTTCTGTTTTGGGTCCTTAAAAGTATCTTCGTTGATATGCAAATCGCACTTTGGAAATGCAAACGGCCTGCCATACTGGTCGCCATCACGCCATACACTCAACATGGCCTTTGCAAATCTCTGGGAAAGTTCTTCATATTCACCATAGGTTTTGCCGGTATATTGGCCTTCTGGCCCAATAGCAGGTATGTTTTTAAGGTAATTAGGTATACCCGTATGAACATTATGGTCAATAAACAGGCTCTGGCCTCCTCTAGAGAAGGCGTTTTGAGAGGCTGAAAATATCAAATGTTGTGCCTCCTGCCGCATCTGCTTATCTGTCATGCCTTCAAGATATGGCGCATACATTATATTGACATACGCTACTCCAAGGGCACCTGCATAATATGCCTGCATACTTGCTAAAAATGTATTCAAATGCCCTGTAAGCGTCCTGGCATGCTTGGCAGGAGCGCTTTGGGTATCAAGATTTCCTAAGTGGAGGCCATATTTTTTAAGATATTCAAGAGAATGGGAACTGCAATATACTCTTGTTGGGTAACCTAAATCATGAAGATGAACTTCTCCTTTCATGTGTGATTCTGACACATCCGGAGAGAATATCTTTTCGAGTGCGTACTGCTTAAGCGTTACCTCTGCAATAGATAGGTTGATGGCCTCGGGATTATTGGCGTTTATGTTAGCGTTTTCATTGCTCTTTGAAAATATAAGTGTTTCTAAATCATAAACAGGCATTCCTATCGGGGCTTGTTTTTTAAGGGTTTTATTTAATCCCCTTAAAAAAAGTTCATTATCCACAATTTCCCTTATAAGGCTTGTTGATATATGGGTGAGGTCAGAATCCACTATTTTTCTTTCAACAGCAGAGGATATTTCATTTGCCAAAAAGGCCTCCAGGCCTGCTTCTTTCTGGAGTGCTGCTGATACCTTGCTTTTATCCCAGGGTAATATTTCATCTTTAGTTAAGGGAGTTACCATCAAAGCCATGTCTGTTGAATTATTGCTCTGTCGGATTTTTTTCCTTACACGAAGATTTCCCCTAACCTGGGCCCTTTTCTCTCTATATAATATATATGCCTTGGCTGTTTTGGCATGGCCTGTCTCAATAAGCACCTTTTCAACCGCATCTTGTATCTGTTCAATAGAAGGGCCTAGAGACCCGAATTTTTTCCTAAGATACAAAGTAACAGCTGAGGCGAGTTCTTCTGCCATCATTCTGTCTTCACCGCCTACCGAAGAAGCTGCTTTAAATATAGCATCAGCTATCTTACTTTTGTCAAAGGCAACCTGTCTGCTGTCTCTTTTAGATATTACACCAAAATATCCCTGCTGAACACCTGCGCTATTTGCCTGATTTACACCCATCACTTGCCCCCTTTTGCTAAAACATACTTAAGTTCTTTCATAAACTCTGTAACATCTTTAAATTCTCTATAAACTGAAGCAAACCTCACATAGGCAACCTCATCCACTTCATGCAGCTTCTTCATTACCATCTCGCCTATCTGTGGTGATTTTACTTCCTTCTCGTTTTTTCTCTGGAGTGCCCTTTCTATATTATCTACAAGGCTCTCTATCTTGTTCGCGCTAATAGGTCTTTTTTCGCATGCTTTCAATATACCGGATATAAGTTTGTTGCGGTCGAATGCCTGTCTCTGGCCGTTCTTTTTTACTACCATAAGGGGCATGTCTTCAATATGCTCATATGTCGTAAAGCGTCTTTGGCATTTCGTGCATTCCCTTCTTCTGCGGATAGCATCGTTCTCGGAACTTGCGCGTGAGTCAATTACCTTGTCTTCCTTGTATCCGCAATATGGGCATTTCATATTATTATCCTTTGGGGCCTCTCGTAACAAAAAATACTATAATATACATTATCTAGTAGTAAAAAGTGACTATACACCCTATATGTTGTGCTGTCAAACTCTTAAATAACGCTTATTAGGCAGGTTTTAGGACTAATTTATTCAAATACGCTTAAAAACTAGCTCTTTCTCACTTTTTTGATATTTGCTATGCGCACACGCGCTTCTTTTAAAAAACTCACTGCCATCTGATCCGCATAGCTGTCTGATACAACTATCCTTTTTATCCCCGCGTTTATAATCATCTTAGCGCATATAGCACAGGGCATGTTTGTGCAATATAACACTGCGCCCTTAAGGCTAACCCCGTAAAGGGCTGCCTGTATAATAGCATTTTGCTCTGCATGCAGGCCGCGGCAGAGTTCATGCCTCTGGCCTGATGCTATCTTGAGTTTTTCGCGAAGACAGCCTGTGTGCTGACAATGTTTTATACCCTTTGGGGCGCCATTATAGCCTGTTGAAAGTATATGCTTATCCTGAACAATCACCGCGCCTACTTTGCGCCTTAAACAAGTTGCCCTCTTTGAGGCAAGAATCGCAAGATCCATAAAGTAGGTATCCCAGTCGGGCCGCTTTGTTCTTTGTTCTTTGTTTCTGGTTTCTAGTTTTCGGTGTATAGTTTTAGCCATATTATGTATCCCTATATTTATTTTTTGCAAGACAATCGCTTCGCGATAACTCTTAGACGATTTTCAGTGGTTGGAATTGTTTTTTGAAATTCCATACCATAAACAGGAAATCTTCTGGTAAGACCGGATACAGCTTCTTTAACAGCGCTTATCCTGTTAGTGTCGGATATATTAGAAAGCACATCATCTATTAACCGCGCTATCTCTCTCATCTGCGCCTCTTTCATTCCTCTTGATGTAAGCGCGGGACTTCCCAGCCTTATACCGCTTGCAACAAGGGGAGACTGCGTATCATAAGGTATCAGGTTTTTGTTAACCGTTATACCCGCATTATCCAAAGCAGCAGAGGCGTCTTTTCCTGTTATGCCTTTTGAGTAAAATACATCAACTAAAACCATGTGGTTGTCTGTCCCGTTTGAAACTATTCTGTATCCTAACCTCTTCATCTCTTCCGATAAAACAAACGCGTTTTTAATTGTCTGGATCTGTTTTCTTTTAAACCTTTCTGTCTTTGCCTCTTTAAAAGCAATGGCCTTTGCCGCAATTATATGCATTAAAGGCCCGCCCTGCAGGCCAGGAAAAACCATATAATCAATCTGCTTTGCAAACGCTTTCCTGCATAATATAAAACCGCTGCGCGGGCCGCAAAGCGTCTTATGTGTTGTGCTTGTTACAAATTCGGCATAGGGAACAGGGTTCGGATGGCAGCCCGCGGCAACTAGCCCTGCTATATGCGCCATGTCCACCATAAGAAGTGAGCCTGTTTTATCACATATCTGTCTTAGCTTTTTTGAATGTATGGTCCTTGGGTAAGCACTGGCTCCGGCTATCAGAAGCCTTGGCCTATGTTTTTTCGCAAGATATAATATATTATCATAATCAATCTTTTCAGTTTTTTTGTCTACCCCATAAGGAATTATCTTAAAATACTTACCTGAAAAGTTTAAAGGGTGCCCATGCGTAAGATGCCCGCCGCAGGCAAGATCCATTGCCATAATCTTATCGCCGAACTTAAGCTGGCTGAATAATACAGCCATATTAGCACTGGATCCTGAATGCGGCTGAACATTGGCATGCCCCGCCCCGTACAGGCTCTTTGCCCTGTTTATTGCTAAAGATTCTATGGTGTCGACGTGTTCGCAGCCGCCATACCAGCGACGGCCAGGATAACCTTCCGCGTATTTATTGGTTAAGACAGAACCCTGCGCCTCCATAACTGACTCTGTTGCGTAATTTTCACTGGCTATAAGTTCGAGATTATTATGCTGCCTCTTCTGCTCATCCATAATCGCATTATAAACTTGCCTATCTGCTTTTTTTATAAAACTCATCATATTCTCCTGCAATTAACCCTTAAATGGCTATTTAAAAACTTTTCCTTCTATCTTCTTAATCTGCTCCACGCGACGAGCATGCCTTCCGCCTAAAAATTTTGTCTTAAGCCATAAAGAGGCCATTCTCTTTGCTGTATTCTCTTTAACAAATAAAGCGCCCAACACAAGCACGTTGGCATCATTGTGTTCACGGCTTGACCTGGCTTGCGCAATATTAATACAAAGAGCGGCCCGCACGCCCTTTAGTTTATTTGCAACGATGGAATTTCCTATACCGCTTTTACATATCACTATGCCCCTATCCGCTTTTTTCGTCCCAACAAGTTCGGCTGCGGCATAACTATATTTAGGGTAATCACAGCTTTCGCCGCTAAAACACCCAACATCTATTACGCAATATTTTTTTTGCTTAAAGTATTTTACCAAATCCTGTTTCAACTTGAACCCGCCATGATCCGACCCTATCGCTATTCTCATAATCCACCTCTTATGCGCTTGGCTATTGCTTCTGTTGCTTGTTTGATACGGTCCCGCACAACCTTATAAGTTGACAATGGCTGGCCTATGGGATCCTCTATATCCTCGCTTCCACCCTTGATACCTGCGAATTCATTATAAAGAAAAACCTTGTCCTTAGCTTCAGGCATCATATTTAAAATGAAATCTTTGTGCACTCCGGACATAACTAATATAATATCAGCAGACTGCGCAAAGGCCTTAGAAAATGGTTTTGTGCGGTAAAAAGATATATCAATATCATTCTCGCTCATAACTTCAACAGCTTCATTTGTCGGCATAAATCCATCCGTTGCCGACATGCCTGCTGATAAAACTACAAAACCCTCTTCCATTTTGAGGTATTTTTTCAAGAATCCTTCTGCCATTGGCGAACGGCAGGCATTGCCGGTACACACTACGAGTATCTTTTTAATACTGGTCATATTATCTCATCTGCTATTGTCAAAAACTGACGTATCTCTTCTGCTATCGAACCTTCTCGCAGTATCTTAAAGGGTATCTGCGTGCAGTCAAGCACAGTTGACGCGATACCTCTTGCTTTTGTTCCATCATCAACAACAACGTCTATTTTTTCTCCAAAAACCACTTTAGTATCTTCAGCACAAAACAGGTCTTTTTCTCCAGAGAGGTTGGCACTTGTAACCACAAGAGGAAAATCTGATTTTCTTATGATGGATAGGGTTGCCTTGTTATCAGGCATACGAAAACCTGTCTTGCCATATTTTGTATCAACAATAACCGTAAGAGGCCCGGGCCAAAATCTGCTTAATATATTTTTTATCTCTGATGTCATACGCACTTGATGGTCCAACAGTTTATTGATATCAGCTATTTGTATAACAAGAGATTTATCAAAAGGCCTGTTTTTTATCCCACAAAGCTTTTTAACGGCATTTTTATCGTTTCCGTTGCAGGCCAGGCCAAAAACAGTTTCCGTGGGTATGCCTGCTATCCCACCTGCTCTTAAAACATCAACCACCTCTTCTATCTTATCCTTCTCAGGGAATTGATTATCAACAAAGACAACTCTGGTAGTCATTTTTTCAAAATTGATTCTGCAAGCGTTTTTTTATACCTATCTAATTTAGCTTTAAGAGTTTTATCATTTAAGGCCAATATTTCCGCGGCAAATATAGCGGCATTTACAGCGCCTGCCTTTCCTATCGCCATACATGCTACGGGTACGCCTGATGGCATCTGTACGGTAGAAAAAAGTGAGTCAATGCCCGCTAATGCCTTGGTATTAATCGGAACGCCTATTACGGGTAATGTGGTATGAGCAGCAACTACGCCTGCTAAATGCGCCGCTCCTCCTGCTGCTGCTATGATCGCCATATACCCTCTTCTTTGAGCATTAGCCGCAAATGCGATTGTCTGTTTTGGTGTCCTATGCGCGGATAACACCTTGACATCCGCTTCTATTCCAAAACCTTTAAGCATCTCGGTGCAATTATTCATAACCTCCATATCCGATCTGCTCCCCATCATAACCGCCACTTTTTTTGCCTTCGACATAGTTCAATCTCCTTGACGTTTTGCTTAATACTTACAGCTTAATACTAAATAATTACAATCGCTTTTCTGCCTATATCCTGCCTATAATGCATACCATCGAAAGATATCAGGCCAACAGCTGCATAAACCTTCTCTATCGCGCTTTTTATATCATCTGCCATTGCCGTCACCCCTAACACGCGGCCGCCATTTGTTACGATTTGCGGTATCAAGCCTCCGGTGCGCGCCAGCCTGGTGCCTGCATGAAAAACGATTACATCTTTCAACGAAGAGGTTTTGTCGAGCCCTGTTATCGGAAGATTCTTTTTATAGCTTCCAGGATACCCCCCTGATGCTAGAACCACGCATACGCACGGGCGCTTGCTGAAAACAGCTTTTACGCTGCGCATATCTGTATTGATAGCCCCCTCTATTATATCCATTAAATCTGTTTCAAGCCTTGGTAGTATTGCCTGCGTTTCAGGGTCCCCGAATCTGGCATTAAATTCAAGTACATATAAATCGTCGTGAACTATCATAAGTCCTATATATAAAACTCCTTTATAAGGGGCCTTCTCTTCTCTTAAGCCATCAAGGAGGGGGCGTATAATTTCTTTTTCTATTCTCTTGGTAAGCGCATCTGTTACAGCAGGAGCAGGAGAATAAGCACCCATTCCTCCTGTATTAGGCCCCTTGTCATTATCAGATACTCTCTTATGATCCTGGCTCGTTGGAAACAGTATATAATCCTTGCCATCGCTTACTAATATAATCGATGCCTCCTCGCCTTCAAGGCATTCTTCGATGATAATCTTTTCTCCCGCAGGGCCAAATGCCTTTTTTTGCATCATAGAATTTATGGCGGATACGGCCTCTGCTTTCGTGTTTGCTATTATAACGCCTTTACCGGCACACAGGCCATCAGCTTTTATAACAAGTGGGAGCGGCCTTAAATCTATATATGCCTTTGCGTCATCGGGGTTATCAAAGATCTTGAAATCCGCTGTATTAATACCAAAACGCTTCATGGCCTCTTTGGCAAACACCTTGCTTGCCTCAAGCTGTGCCGATACTTTATCTGGCCCAAAAATTTTTAAGCCGTGTTCATTAAAAATATCCACTATGCCCGCTGTTAACGGCGCTTCAGGGCCTACCACAGTGATATCTATTGAATTATCTACAGCAAAGCCCAAGAGTTTGGCTATATCATCTGACTGGATATCCACACACTCTGCCTGCTCTGATATGCCGACATTACCGGGGGCACAGTAAAGCTTGTTTACCCTATCACTCTGTGCTATCTTCCAGCAAAGAGCATGTTCTCTTCCGCCCGATCCTATTACAAGCACTTTCATCGCCGCCTTTACACCTATACTAATTGTACCCGCTGTTTACCCTTGGCTATCTCGCCTATAACCCATGTCTTTATCTTAAAACCAGCCAGTATTTTCTGTGCTATATTTGCGTCTTCACGAGCAAGTACAACTACCATACCGATGCCCATATTAAAAACACGGTACATTTCATTATCTTTTATATTGCCTTTTTTCTGAATAAGGATAAATATTCCAGGAACCTGCCACGCGTTTTTTCGTATAACAGCGCAAAGTCCTTTTGGTATAATTCGCGGCACTTTATCTTCGTATGCACCACCTGTTATATGTGCTATACCTTTTAATCTAACCTTGCGCTGTACGGCAAGCAGGGGCTGGGTATAAAGCCTTGTCGGTTCGAGTAATCTGCTTTTAAACTTGTTTATCTCATTGCCCGTAAATACCTTTCTTATCAGGGAATAACCGTTTGAATGAGGCCCGCTTGATTCCAGGCCAAGAACAATATCATCTTTTTTGATTGCGGAACCGTCTATAATATTTTTTCTATCTGTTATGCCTACGCAGAAACCCGCGAGGTCATATTCACCGGAACTGTACATGCCGGGCATCTCGGCTGTCTCTCCACCTATAAGCGCGTATCCTGATTGGGCACAGGCATTTGCAATAGAGCCCACAACCTTTATAAGAACCCCTGATTGAAGTTTCCCTGTTGCTATGTAGTCAAGAAAAAACAAAGGCTTGGCCCCTGTTGTCGCTATATCATTAGCGCACATACCTACAAGATCAAAACCAACCCCTGCATGCAAATTAAACCTCTGGGCTATAATAAGCTTTGTGCCAACCCCGTCAGTCGATGATACAAGCACAGGGTCTTTATATTTTTTAACATCAAGCCTGAAAAGCCCGCTGAAAGATCCTATGCCGCTTATACAGCATGGATCTTTTCTGGTATTGCCTATTACGCCTTTTATTTTCTGGACAAAAAGATTACCCTTTGCTATATCTACGCCCGCTGATTTATAGTCTAAGCTTTTTTTAATTTTTTTCATAAAACACCTTCTCTTCACTCTTACATAATACCTATACGCCTAAAAATCACATCTATATTTCTAAGATAATAATCAAGCTCAAAACACCTGTTTATCTTTTGGGGTGAGAGCATTTTTCTTACACCCTTGTCATTTAAAAGTAATTCCTTGAAATCTTTTCCTTCTTTCCATGCAAGCATGGCATTTTTCTGTACAAGACGGTACGCATTCTCCCGCGTTAAACCTTCCTTTATGAGCTCTATCATAACTCTCTGCGAAAATATAAGCCCGCCTGTTTTGTTTAGGTTTTTGCGCATATTTTCCGGATAGATAACGAGATGTTCTATAAGTTCTGCCATTGTGTTTGTCATATAATCTATAAGGATAGTTGAGTCCGGAATAATAATCCTTTCAACGGATGAATGGCTTATGTCCCTTTCGTGCCAAAGCGCGATATTTTCCATCGCTGCATGCGCATTTGCCCTTAAGATCCTCGATAGGCCGCATATCCTTTCACACGTTATAGGGTTCCTTTTATGCGGCATCGCGGATGAGCCCTTTTGCGTCTTTGAAAAATACTCCTCTGCCTCCAAAACCTCTGTACGCTGGAGATGCCTTATCTCGAGAGCAAGCTTTTCAAGCATAGCGCCTGTTATTGCTATTGCTGATAAATATTGCGCGTGCCTGTCCCTTTGAAGCACTTGGTTTGATACAGGTGCTGGTTTTAACCCCAGTTTTTTGCATACATAAGCCTCTATGTTAGGTTCTATATTAGAAAACGTTCCCACAGCTCCCGATATCTTTCCAAAGCTTATCACGTCTTTCGCGTCTTCCATGCGTTTTATGTTGCGCTTGGTTTCTTCATAAAAAATCGCCATTTTAAGGCCAAAAGTAATTGGCTCTGCATGGACACCGTGAGTCCTGCCTATCATCACGGTCTCTCTGTAGCGCCTGGCTTTCTTGTCAAGAATTTCTTTTAATCTGCTCAGGTCTTGTAATATAATATCAGCTGCCTCTTGCATCTGAAGGGCAAGCGCTGTATCGGTGACATCGTTTGAAGTAAGGCCCATGTGAACGTATTCTCCGCCTTGGCCTATGTTGTCCTGCAGGTTTTCCACGAATGCCGCTACATCGTGGTTGGTCTTCTTGTCAAGGGCCTCTATTTTTTTCAGGTCAAAACGCGCCTTTTTCTTTATCTGGATAAATGCCTTCTTGGGAATTTTGCCGGTATGGGCATGGGCCTCGGAAGCGGCAACTTCTACCTCCATCATTTTTTGAAATTTATTGTGATCTTGCCAGATGCGGCTCATTTGGGGAAGGCTATAGCGCTGAATCATTGTAGTTCTCCTGTATTTAGTGTAATATGAGAGAGGGCTATTTTAACAAAAAGCTGCTATGCGGTCAATATATTTTGGCAAACGTGAATAATCTTTACTTCGTCCAGATAAAAATAATCGCTGCCAAAGCACTGAAAGCAAGTGTAACACTTAATATTTCGACAAAACCATGCCTTGCATTTCCTAGTATAGCCAAAATATAAATAATGCCCGCTGCTGTAAGGGCAATTTTACGGGCTAAAGACATAACACTGAAATCTATTTTCCACATATATACCTCCTATTTTAACAATGAAATTATATAACAAATTACAGGATTAGTAAAGCGAAAAGAAAGCAGTTTAAAACTGTCGTTCTGAAATTATAGCCTCTGTCATGAAGAATCTATATCCCTACCTATCGATAAACAGCAAGGGCCTAAAACTGTTTAATTAAGCAGCAGAGCTGATTGCCAGAAAGAGGCCTTTATCATGTTTAATTGGAGTTGTAAGGTATCCAATAACTTCTTCTCTATTAACCTGAATACCGCTTGATGAGGCTTTAACAGCATAAGTAGATTTGGATTGCTCTGCATTATTCTGCTTCCTGTAAGCTTCCCATAAAACTTGTTCCAGAGATTTAGAAGGAAGACGCTCTAATATGCTGCTTAAAAGCTTAATATTTAGATCTTCAACAATGCTTATACTTGATTTGCCTCCAAAAGACATAGATACTGGCGTTAAAAGTCCTTTTTCACTTAAAGCAAGGACAATCACCGTAGCTGACTTATCTGATGGATAAGTTATCAATATGCGGGAAGGTGTTATCCATGGTGAAGAAGCTATCTTTGAAGGAGCGATCTTATGCTGTTGCGCTTCCTTTAATGCTCTTGCACGTTGTTCTGGTATTTGCAAAATAGAGATTAGATGATGAGCATTAAACTCAATAAGTGATAGAGTAGGAGTTTTGTTTGAAAAGAAAGCAGCCTCAGTTTGCAACTGCCTTACAGCATCTTCATGAAAAAGATCCTCTAATAGCTCTGTTGAGCTGCACCCGAGATCAGATGTTCCTGTTATCGGATAATTTGCACTTTTTGTCATTCTGTAAAGTCTGCCTGATTCCTTGGTTAGCTTATGGACATCTACGATAACTTTTTGGCCATCTATCACAACTACTGCTTTATCCCTGCGCATATAAGTGCCTGCTATAAGACGATTAACTCCCATCGGCATAGGCGTGCCTATATCACTTCTATCCCAATCTTCACCTGCTGATGAAGCTTTGCCAGAGCGCGATGAAAGATCAAGAGAGGCTGCTATCTCGTTTTCAATAGTAGCTTTGCCTACTTGCCCAGTAGACATTGCTCTTAGGGTATCCTGCTTCAAAGGCGCGGCAGATAGGATTGAGCTAGAAGTAAATGAGATTAAAACATTTAAAACGATTATCTTTTTTAGGCAGGTATAGAATGAAAACCGAAGCATAGATTCTCCTCTTTTTATATATTAATACATTTTATAATTTATTAAAAAGCTTTGTTATATTTTATCGAAACTATCTGCTTATGTCAAGGTTAAAAAGTTAAAAAAAGTAATAGTTCAGCGCAGGTTAAAAATTTTGGGGGGAAATATATATACATAGCGGGTATTTGGCTAGATAACAAGAAAGCTAGGATTGACCTAAGTCGTTATCCTAGCTTCTTTTAAACTGGTTGCGGGGAGAGCCTGCCTGCCGGCAGGCAGGGATTTGGCGCCCTT